>NZ_JAKMAY010000210.1:0-10158 GCF_022015835.1 Streptomyces sp. ICN903
CCGTCCGGCTCCTAATCGAGCCACCCGGACCGGAATTGCGGCACGCCGCAATTCACCCCGGGAAGGGATTCACATCGAGTGAGTGGTCGCCGCCGAAGGCGACAGAAGAGCTGCCCGGTGTCGGGTCGACTCCCTGGCAGCTCGGAGAACAGTACACGACCGTGAGCGGTCCATCAAACAGCCCTAGCCGTTGCCGCCGGAGGCCAGTTCGCGGCTGCGGTCGCGGGCCGCTTCCAGGGCCGCGATGAGCGCGGCCCGTACGCCGTGGCGCTCCAGCTCGCGGATGGCGCTGATCGTGGTGCCCGCCGGGGAGGTGACCGCCTCGCGGAGCTTGACCGGGTGCTCACCGCTGTCGCGGAGCATCACCGAGGCGCCCACGGCCGCCTGGACGATCAGGTCGTGCGCCTTGTCCCGTGGGAGGCCGAGCAGGATGCCCGCGTCGGTCATGGCCTCCACCAGGTAGTAGAAGTACGCCGGGCCCGAGCCGGAGAGCGCCGTGGCGGCGTCCTGCTGGGACTCCGGGACGCGCAGGGTCTTGCCGACCGGCTGGAAGATCTCCTCGGTGCGGACGAGGTGGGCCTCGGCGGCGTGGGTGCCGGCCGAGATGACGGACATGCCCTCGTCCACCAGTACCGGGGTGTTGGGCATGACGCGGACGACCGGAACGCCCTGGACGAGACGTTCCTCGATGAAGGCCGTCGGAATTCCGGCGGCCGCGCTGACGACCAGGCGGTCGGCGGGGACGTGGGGGGCCAGTTCGCCGAGGAGGGCCGCCATGTCCTGCGGTTTGACCGCCAGGATCAGCGTGTCGGCGGTCTTGGCCGCCTCCGCGTTCGTGACGGCGGTGACGCCGTGGCGGGAGCGCAGTTCCTCGGCGCGCTCCGGCCGGCGGGCGGTGACCAGGAGGTCGGACGGGGACCAGCCGGCGCGGATCATGCCCGACAGCAGGGCTTCGCCGATCTTGCCGGTTCCGAGTACGGCGATCTTCTGGGTCATGGGACGGCTCACCTTGTCCGGGTCCGGTACGTGCGTGCTGCGCTGCAATCCTCGCACTCACGGCGACGGTGCCGCCGGTTCGTCCATCTGGCGGTCATGGGGTGCGGCGGCGGAGGGTGGCCGCTCCGAGGAGGAGGACGAGCAGGGCGCTTCCGGCGACGATCGCGATGTCGCGGACGAGGTCGCCGGTGACGTCGGGGCTGCGCAGGACCTCGTTCATGCCGTCCACCGCGTAGGACAGGGGCAGGACGTTCGAGACGGCCTCCAGGACGGGCTGCATGGTGTCGCGCGGCGTGAGCAGGCCGCAGAGCAGGAGCTGCGGGAGGATCAGCGCGGGCATGAACTGGACGGCCTGGAACTCGGTGGCGGCGAATGCGGAGACGAACAGGCCCAGCGCGGTGCCGAGCAGTGCGTCGAGCAGGGCGATGAGCAGCAGCAGCCAGGGTGAGCCCGCGAAGTCCAGGTCCAGGAACCAGATGGTCACCCCGGTGGCCAGGGCCGACTGGGCGACGGCCAGCAGGCCGAAGGCCAGTGCGTAGCCCAGGATCAGGTCGGCCTTGCCCAGTGGCATGGACAGCAGGCGCTCCAGGGTGCCCGAGGTGCGTTCGCGCAGGGTGGCGATGGAGGTGACCAGGAACATCGTGATCATCGGGAAGATGCCGAGCAGCGAGGCTCCGATGCGGTCGAAGAGTTCGCGGTCGTCGGCGTAGACGTAGTACAGCAGGACCGTCAGGAGCACGGGGACGAGCAGCAGCAGCGCGATCGTGCGGGGGTCGTGCGCGAGCTGGCGCAGTACGCGGCGGGCGGTGGCCAGGGTCCGGATCGCGCTCACCGGGTCTCCTCTTCCTCGGTCTTCCCGTCCTCTTCCCGGGCGGTGTCGACCAGGTGGAGGAAGGCGTCTTCGACGGTCCGGGTGCGGGTGCGGGTCCGCAGGGCGTCGGGGGTGCCGTCGGCCAGGAGGCGGCCGGCGCGCATCAGCAGCAGGCGGTCGCAGCGGTCGGCCTCGTCCATGACGTGGGACGAGACGAGCAGGGTGGTGCCGCGTTCGGCCGCGAGGCGGTGGAAGAGGCCCCACAGGTCGCGGCGGAGGACGGGGTCGAGGCCGACGGTGGGTTCGTCGAGGACCAGCAGTTCGGGGGAGCCGAGCAGGGCGACGGCCAGGGAGACCCGGGAGAGCTGTCCGCCGGAGAGGTTGCCGGCGAGGGCGTCGGCGTGGGTGGTGAGGTCGACGTCGGCGAGGGCGCGTTCGACCTGTGCGCGGCGGGCGGCGCGGGGCAGGCCGAGGACGGAGGCGAAGTACTCCAGGTTCTGGCGGGTGGTCAGGTCGGTGTAGACGGAGGCGGCCTGGGTGACGTATCCGACGCGGGAGCGCAGCGGTGCGGCTCCGGCCGGCCGGCCGAGCACGTCGAGGGTGCCGGTGACCTTCGCCTGGGTGCCGGCGATGGCGCGCATCAGGGTGGTCTTGCCGCAGCCGCTGGGGCCCAGCAGGCCGGTGACGGTGGAGCGCGGGACGTCGAAGGAGAGGCCGTCGACGACGGTGCGGCCACCGCGGACGACGGTGAGGCCGTCGGCTCTGACGGCCGGCCCCGCAGCAGAATTCATCATGCGTTGAATATTGCTCCGCGCGGTGCCGGGCGTCAAGCGGGACGGGCCCGGACATGCCGGCGCCCCCCGTCCGGGACGGACGGGGGGCGTTGCGGGCGGTGTCGCGGTGGTGTCGTCGCGGGGCGGGCGCCTCGGCCCGCTTCCCCGGCCTCCTCAGCGCCTGCGGCCGGACCTCCCGGAGCCGCGGCGGGCGGCCGGGTTGCCGCGGCGGGCGGCACGGGCGGCACCGCGGCGCTCGTACCGCGCGACGGCCCGGTCGTACTCGGCGCGCCGCAGCTTCTCGCCGGGGGCCTCGACCAGGCTGCGCGCGGCGTAGGCGAGCAGGACTCCGAGGAAGCCGATCATCTTGACCGGGCGCATCGCCGCGTCGTCGGAGCGGGCCTCGCCGGGCTCGCGGGTGTAGTCGGTGAGGGTGCGGCTGAAGGCCATGGAGCTGGACACGGCCAGGGCCACCACGAGCAGGACGCCGATCACGCCGCCGTCCGCGAAGGTGCTTCCCTCGTACGCCAGCCGCAGTACCCAGGCTCCGGCGGCGGCCAGCAGCAGCGCCCCGAGTCCGAGTGCGATCCGGCGCAGGAGGTAGCCACCGGAGTGGTCCACCCAGGTGGTGCCGTAGAACCGGATCGGCTCGGGCTCGGGGCGCTCCCGCTTCTCGCTCATGGTGTCGATTATGCGGGCGGCCGCCCGGGAGCTGCCGGGGGCGGGGTCAGCCGAGCTTGGTGACGTCCCGCACCGCGCCCTTGTCGGCGCTGGTGGCCATGGCCGCGTAGGCGCGCAGCGCGGCGGAGACCTTGCGGTCGCGCGCCGCCGGCGCGTACCGGCCGCCGAGCGCCTCGCGGCGGGTGGCGAGGGTGGCCTCGTCGACCTTCAGCTCGATGGTGCGGGCGGGGATGTCGATGCTGATCAGGTCGCCGTCCTCGACCAGGGCGATGGTGCCGCCCGCGGCCGCCTCCGGGGAGGCGTGGCCGATGGACAGTCCCGAGGTGCCGCCGGAGAAGCGGCCGTCGGTGATCAGCGCGCACTTGGCGCCCAGGCCCCGGCCCTTGAGGAAGGAGGTCGGGTAGAGCATCTCCTGCATGCCGGGGCCGCCCCTGGGGCCCTCGTAGCGGATGACGACGACGTCGCCCTCCTTGACCTTCTTGCCGAGGATCTTCTCGACGGCCTCCTCCTGCGACTCGCAGACCACGGCCGGGCCGGTGAAGGTCAGGATGGACTCGTCGACGCCGGCGGTCTTCACCACGCAGCCGTCGGCGGCGAGGTTGCCGTGCAGGACGGCCAGTCCGCCGTCCTTGGAGTAGGCGTGCTCCACGTCGCGCACGCAGCCGCCGGCCGCGTCGGTGTCCAGGGACTCCCAGCGCTCGGACTGCGAGAAGGCGCTGGCGGAGCGGACGCAGCCGGGGGCGGCGTGGAACAGTTCGACGGCCTCCGGCGACGGGGAGCCTCCGCGGATGTCCCAGGTCTTGAGCCATTCGGCCAGGGAGTCGGAGTGGACGGTGCGGACGTCCTCGTTGAGCAGGCCCGCGCGGTACAGCTCGCCCAGGATGGCGGGGATGCCGCCGGCCCGGTGGACGTCCTCCATGTAGTACGAGCCGTTGGGCGCGACCTTGGACAGGCACGGCACGCGGCGCGAGATGGCGTCGATGTCGGTCAGCCCGAAGTCCAGCCCGGCCTCCTGGGCGGCGGCGAGCAGGTGCAGGATCGTGTTGGTGGAGCCGCCCATGGCGATGTCCAGGGCCATGGCGTTCTCGAAGGCGGCGCGGGAGCCGATGGCGCGCGGCAGGACGGTGGTGTCGTCCTGCTCGTAGTGGCGCCTGGTGATCTCCACGACCGTGCGGCCGGCGTTCTCGTACAGCGCCCGGCGGGCGGTGTGGGTGGCCAGCACCGAGCCGTTGCCGGGCAGGGAGAGGCCGATGGCCTCGGTGAGGCAGTTCATCGAGTTGGCGGTGAACATGCCCGAGCAGGAGCCGCAGGTGGGGCAGGCGTTCTCCTCGATGAGCGCCATGTCCTCGTCGGAGACGGCGTCGTTGGCGGAGTCGGCGATGGCGCTGATCAGGTCGAGCTTGCGGACCGTGCCGTCGACGAGGGTGGTGCGGCCGGACTCCATCGGCCCACCGGAGACGAAGACCGTGGGGATGTTCAGGCGCATCGCGGCCATCAGCATGCCCGGGGTGATCTTGTCGCAGTTGGAGATGCAGATCAGGGCGTCGGCGCAGTGGGCCTCGACCATGTACTCCACGGAGTCCGCGATCAGGTCGCGGGAGGGCAGGGAGTAGAGCATGCCGCCGTGTCCCATGGCGATGCCGTCGTCCACGGCGATGGTGTTGAACTCGCGCGGGACGCCGCCCGCCTCCTTGATCGCCTCGCTGACGATCCGGCCGACCGGCTGGAGGTGGGTGTGCCCGGGCACGAACTCGGTGAAGCTGTTGGCCACCGCGATGATCGGCTTGCCGAAGTCCTCGCGCGCTACGCCGGCGGCCCGCAGGAGGGCGCGGGCGCCCGCCATGTTGCGGCCGTGGGTGACGGTGCGGGACCTCAGCTGGGGCATGGTGCTCCACTCCTTCGTGAACCGTGGGAAGACCGTCGGGCGCGGTCTTCGGGCCATGGCTGACGAGCGTACGCCTCCCGCTCAAGATCTGGACGAAAAGTCCGGATCGTAAGACATGAGGGGCGCTGGATTCACCCTCCGCGCGAGTGTTCGCCGGCGGGTCCGGCAGGTGCGGCGGGGCCGGTCAGATGGTGCTGGACGGCCGGGGCGAGGCGGGCGACCAGCTCCCCGGGCTCCGCGGAGGCCAGCGGTTCGACCTCCAGGACGTACCGCATGATCGCCGTGCCCACCAATTGCGCGGCGGCCAGCTCCACCCTCAGCTCCCGGTCCGGGGCGTCCAGACGGCGCGCCACCCGGGCCATCAGCTGCCGCGTCACCATGCCGCGCAGGATCCGGGCGGCGGTCTCGTTGCTGAGCGCCGAGCGGACGACGGCCAGCAGGGGCGCGCGGCTGGCCGGGTTCTCCCAGACGCCCAGGAAGAAGCGGACGAGTTCCTCGCCGAGGCCGTCGGGGCCGTGCGGGGCCAGGTGGCCCAGGCCCTCGGCGGCGGGGGCGAAGGAGACCTCGGCGGCGGCCTCGAAGACCTGCTCCTTGGTCCCGAAGTAGTGGTGGACCAGGGCCGGGTCCACCCCGGCGCCGCGGGCGATGGAGCGGATGGACGCCCTGTCGTAGCCGCGTCCGGCGAACTCCGCGCGGGCCGAGGCCAGGATGCGGTCGCGTGCCGCCTCCCCGGCCGCGGCGCGGTCGGCCGAGGCCGGGCGGCCGCGGCGGCGGGCGGGGCGCGGGGCGCCCTCGGCGTCCTTCGCGGGCTGTGCGGGCTGCGCGGCGTCCTTCGCGGGCCGGGCGCCGGCGTCCCGCCCGCTCACGGGCCGGCCTTCCGGGGCACGGAGGCCAGGTGGCGGCGGGTGAAGGCCAGGGCCTCGGCGAGGTCGGCCTCGCGCTCGGCCGACGACATCGCCCGGCGGGTGTTGACCTCGACCACCACGTGCCCGTCGAAGCCGCTCACCGCCAGGTGCTCCAGGACCTCCGCGCACGGCTGGTCGCCGCGCCCGGGGACGAGGTGCTCGTCCTTGGCGGAGCCGGTGCCGTCGGCGATGTGGATGTGCGCCAGGCGGTCGCCCATGCGGTCCACCATCGCCAGTGTGTCGTTGCGGGCGGTGGCGGTGTGGGAGAGGTCGAGGGTGAAGTGGCGGTAGTCGTCCTCGGTCGGGTCCCAGGCGGGGGCGTAGGCGAGCATCTCGCGGTCGCGGTAGCGCCAGGGGTACATGTTCTCGACGGCGAAGCGGACGTCGGTCTCGTCCGCCATCCGCCACACGCCACGGATGAACTCCCGGGCGTAGGAGCGCTGCCAGCGGAACGGCGGGTGCACCACGACCGTGCTCGCGCCCAGCTTCTCGGCGGCCTCGCGGGAGCGCTGGAGCTTGGTCCAGGGGTCCTTGGACCACACGCGCTGGGTGATCAGCAGGCAGGGGGCGTGGACGGCGAGGACCGGGACGCCGTGGAAGTCGGAGAGCCTGCGCAGCGCCTCGACGTCCTGGCTGACCGGATCGGTCCACACCATCACCTCCACCCCGTCGTAACCGAGGCGTGCGGCGATCTCGAAGGCCGTCGCCGTGGTCTCCGGGTAGACGGAGGCCGTGGAGAGGGCGACCTTCGGTGCCGGGAGGGACAGCTCTGGATCGACCACGCACAACAGCCTACGGCGACCGGGAGTGCGTTACGGGGGTCGTCGCGGGGCCCGCGGGCCGGGGTGTGGGGAAGGTCACGGGGTCCCGTTGCCGGACAGGGTGTCCAGCCGGCGCAGGATGACGCCCTCGCGCAGCGCCCAGGGGCAGATCTCCAGCCGCTCCACGCCGAACAGGTCCATGGCCCCCTCCGCCACCAGCGCCCCCGCCAGCAGCTGCCTGGCCCGGCCCTCGGAGACACCGGGGAGGGCTGCGCGTTCGGCGGCCGGCATGGCGGCCAGCTTGGGCACCCACTCCTCCAGCGACGCGCGCACCAGTTCGCGCTGCGCGTAGGGGCCCTCGGCGGAGCGGGGGGCGCCCGCCAGCCGGGCGAGCTGCTTGAAGGTCTTGGAGGTGGCCACCACGTGGTCGGGGGCGCTCAGCCGGCTGAAGTCCCCGACGACCCGGGCGATCTCGTGCCGCACATGGCGGCGCAGCGCACGGACGTCGGCCGGGTCGGGCGGGTCGCCGGGCAGCCAGGAGCCCGTGAGGCGGCCGGCGCCCAGCGGCAGCGAGGCGGCGGCGTCGGGCTGCTCGTCGATGCCGTACGCGATCTCCAGCGAGCCGCCGCCGATGTCCAGGACCAGCAGCCGTCCGGCCGACCAGCCGAACCAGCGGCGGGCGGCGAGGAAGGTCAGCCGGGCCTCGTCCTCGCCGGAGAGCACCTTCAGCTCCACGCCCGTCCCGGCGGCGACCCGCTCCAGCACGTGGTCGGCGTTGGCGGCGTCCCGTACGGCGGAGGTGGCGAACGGCAGCAGGTCCTCCACGCCCTTGTCCTCGGCGACGACCATCGCCTCCCGGACGGTCGCGGTGAGCTTCTCGACGCCCGCCGGGCTTATGGAGCCGTCCTCGTCGAGGAGTTCGGCCAGGCGCAGTTCCGCCTTGTGGGAGTAGGCGGGCAGGGGGCGGGCGCCCCGGTGTGCGTCCACCACCAGCAGGTGAACGGTGTTGGAACCCACGTCGAGGACACCGAGTCTCATGGGGAGCCACGCTACTGCGGCGGGACGGTGGCCCGGAGCCCGGCCCGTGGTGCATACCCTGTGTGCGTGGCGAAGACGAAAACGGCGAAGCCGGGCAAAGAGGCGAACACGGGCGGGGAGCGGCGGCGGGCCGCGGGCGACGAGGTGGAGCTGGACCACGCCCGGGTGTGGGTGGAGTTCCCGGACCCGGCGGACGACGAGCAGGTGTTCCGGTGCGACCTGACCTGGCTGACCTCCCGCTGGGGCTGCATCTTCGGCCAGGGGTGCCAGGGCATCAGCGCGGGGCGCGCGAGCGACGGCTGCTGCACGCTGGGCGCGCACTTCTCGGACGAGGACGACGAGAAGCGCGTGGCGGCGCACGTGGCGCGGCTCACGCCCGAGAGCTGGCAGTTCCACGCGGAGGGCTCCTCCGGGCGCGGCTGGGTCGAGGTGAACGAGGACGGCGAGCGCCAGACCCGGCTGCACCAGGGCGCGTGCATCTTCCTCAACCGCCCCGGTTTCTCCGGCGGCATCGGCTGCGCGCTGCACACGATGGCCCTGAAGGAGGGGCGCGAGCCGCTGGAGACCAAGCCGGACGTGTGCTGGCAGCTGCCGGTCCGGCGGACGTTCGAGTGGGTGGAGCTGCCGGACGGCGAGCAGCGGCTGTACGTGTCGATCGGCGAGTACGACCGCCGCGGCTGGGGACCGGGCGGGCACGACCTGCACTGGTGGTGCACCGGCGCGCCGTCGGCGCACGGGGCCGGCGAGCCGGTGTACGTCTCGTACCGGCCGGAGCTGACGGAGCTGATGGGGCCGGCCGGGTACGCGCGGCTGGCCGAGCTGTGCGAGGAGCGGCTGGCCTCGGAGCTGCCGCTGGTGGCGCCGCACCCGGCGGACGGGCCCGCGGGCGGTCCCGCCGCGGGTGCGGCGGGACCGCCCGCGGGCCGCACCGAGCCGGGGCGCGCGGAGCCGGGGCACACGATGCCGGGGTGAACCCCGGCCGACGCGGCCGCTAGTCCGGCCGGCCCCCCGGGGGCGGCGAGGACTCCGCCGGCGGTGTGTCCGACGGCGGCTCGGGGGTCGGTTCGGGCGCGGGCGGCTCGGACGGCCCGGGCTCCGGCTCCGGGGGCTCGGAGGGGCGCGGCCGGGCGGGCGCCTCGGCGCCGTGCCCCTGGAGGGTGATCACCGCCTTCGCCGGGGCGACCGAGATCCGCGCGGTCCACGCGCCCGCCGGCTCCCGCGACCGGTCCACGGTGACGGTGAAGGCTGCCGACTCGCCGGGCCGCAGCGTCCCGTGCGTACGGTCCAGCCGCAGCCAGGAGGCGTCCACCGAGGCCGTCCAGTCGACCGGGGAGCCGCCGGAGGCGACGAGGGTGACGAGGGTGGCGTCCCCGGACGGCTGGGCCTCGACCGTCAGCCGGCCCGGCCCCGTGCCGGTGTCCCCGCGCGGCGGGCCCTCCTCGTCCGCCCCGTCCGGGCCTTCCGTGCCGGAGGACGGGGCGCCCCGCCCTTCCCCGCCGTCCGCGCCGGCCACGTCGACGCGGACGCCGGATCCGTCGCGGGAGGAGCCGGCGCCCCCCGCCCGGCTCCCGTCGCCCCGGGGGCCGCCGTACGCACTGCCCGGGTCCTGCCGCTCGGAGGCCGAGACGGGCGCGCCGCCCGGGCCGCCGTCCGCCAGCGGCGCGCCGCGGTACGCGGCCCACAGCGCCAGCAGCGGGGCGGCCACGACGGTGGCGACGACCGTGGTGGTCACCGCGCGGCTGCGCAGCCGGTCGAAGCGCTCGGCGCGGTCCCGGACGGTGACGGGGAAACCTCGCCGGTCGAAGCGCGGGGTGTGCTGGACCCGCGCGCGCTGCGCGGCGAGCATCGCGGCGTGCACGTCCGCCCGCGGGGCGGGCAGCACGGTGAGCGCGCCGACGTCCGCGGGGGCGGTGCCCGGCCACGGGCCGCCCGCCAGCACCCGTTCGGCGGTACGGCGGCACTCGGGGCACTCGTCCACGTGCCGCACCAGCTCCCGGCGCAGGGCGCTGCCCAGCAGCACCTCCCGGTCCCCGGCGAGCCGGGCGACGGCCGGACAGCCGCCCCGGTCGACGACGGCGAGCGCGGTGCGGGTGCGCTCCACCTCGCAGGCGGCGCTGGACAGCAGCAGCTCGGTGCCGTCGTGGTCCGTGCCGAGGACGGCTGCGACCTCGTGGACCGGCAGGTGATGGCGTACGGCCAGCTCCAGGGCCTCGCGCTGCTCGGGGCCGGTGCCGGCGGCCTCCGGCCAGGCGAGCGCGGCCAGCTCGCGGCGGCGCGCGGTGGCCAGGGGGCCGGGGAGCTCCGGGGG
>NZ_JAKMAY010000211.1:0-4899 GCF_022015835.1 Streptomyces sp. ICN903
CCCCCGCCGCTCCCGGCGCCCCCGCTTCCGTCCCCGTCAGCACCCGAAAGGCGACACCATGACCCTCGTCCGCCGCCGTACGGCCGCCGCCGGCGCCACCGCGCTGGCCTCCGTCCTCGCCCTGTCCGCCTGCGGCGGGGAGGGCAGCGCCGCCTCCGGGGAGACCCGGACGGTGATGACCGCCCACGGGGAGGTGAAGGTCCCCGCCGAGCCCGAGCGCGTGGTCGTCCTCGACACCGCCGAGCTGGACTCGGCCATCACCCTGGGCGTCAAGCCCGTCGGCTCCACCCGCTCCGACGTGGCCTCCGGCTTCCTGAAGTACCTGCCGAAGGAGAAGGTCGAGGGAATCGAGAACGTCGGCAACATCGCCGCGCCCAACCTGGAGAAGATCGCGGCGCTCAAGCCGGACCTGATCCTGGGCAGCGACATCCGCGACAAGGACCGCTACGACGAGCTGTCGAAGATCGCCCCGACCGTCTTCACCGAGACCACCGGCGCGCCCTGGAAGCAGAACTTCCTGGTCCACGCCAACGCCCTCAACCGGCAGGACGAGGCGGAGAAGGTCATCGACGCCTACGAGGCGAAGACGGCCGAGGTCACCGAGGCGCTCGGCGGCCCGAAGAAGGCCCGGGAGCTGACGGTGAGCGTCGTCCGCTTCGTCGAGGGCGCCGACACCCGCGTCTACGGCAGGCAGAACTACATCGGCTCCATCCTCGCCGACATCGGCGTGAGCCGCCCGGCCATCGCCGACAAGGCCCCCGACGGCTTCTCGGTCGACGTCAGCCCGGAGAAGGTCGACCAGGGCGACGCGGACGTCGTCTTCTACACCTCCTACGGCGACCCGGCGAAGTCCGGCGAGGACAAGGCCGTCGGCGGCGCGCTGTGGAAGAGCATGGAGGCCGTGGAGAACGGCCGCGCCCACCGCGTGGACGACGAGACCTGGATCCAGGGCATCGGCTACACGGCCGCCGACACGATCCTGGAGGAGATGAAGGAGCTGCTGCCCAAGGGCTCCGGCACCTCCGAGGGCTGATCTCCGGCCCCGTCCGCCGGCCGTGCGTCGGTGTGCCCCGCCCGGCCGGTGGACGGACCTCTCCTTCGGACCTCAGGTCTCAGACAGCCGTCGACAGGTAGTGGATCCCGATGGCGCCGAAGGCCAGGCCGACGCCGATCGGCACCAGGCCGAGGGCATACACACTCCTGGGCGGCATCTCGCCGTTCACCACCGCTGCCGCCCTGCCCCGCGGGTCGTAGCGGACCTCGGCGGACTCCCCTATGTGGACGGGTATGACCGGGCGGGCGCCAGTCTCCGCGAGCCGCCGCTCGCCGCCCTCGTCCTGATAGGCGACGATGCTGGACACCCAGCCGCCCGACGTCCAGCGCATGTTCACGCACTCGCCCTCCGTGCGGACGCCGGTCCCCCCTCTGGCGAACCTGCCGTTCCGCACAAGCGGCACCAGGAGTCTCACGCCCAGAAACCCGAGGCCGGCGCTCAGCAGGGTGAAGAGAAGGCCCAGGAACTCCTCCATCACTTCTCCTCCGTCCTCTTCTCTCTGTTCCCTCGGCCGCCGTTCTCCCTATCCCCTCGGCCGCCGCGCCCGCCACAGCAGGTAGAGGGCGCTGGCGACGGCCGCGGCACGCAGCGCCCAGGGCCAGGAGGCGGTGATCGCCTCGCCCAGCGCGCCCTCGGCTATCGGCTCCCCCCAGCGGCCCTCGGTGCGGCCCCACAGCCACACCAGCCCGGCGGCCGCGACCGTACCGGGCACGACCGTCACCGCCCACTTGGCCTCCTGGCGGCTCAACCGGGGCGACCACCAGGCGGCCAGCCATCCCAGGCCCAGCGGAATCAGCGAGCCCATCACCGCGCCCGCCACCAGCAGTGCGGCGGCCGCCAGCTCCACGGCGCCGCCGACGCGCGGCACGCGGGCCGCAGGCGAGGCGCCGCCCGCCGTCTTAGCGGTGCGCGGACGCAGCGGGCGCGGCAGCCGCGCCCATCGGTCACGCCCGGGTGCGTCCGGGATCTCCTCCGTCCCGTCGGCGTCGGCGGCCTGCGCGGCCTCCGCCTTCCGCCGCGCCGCCTCCTTCTCCGGGTCCGGCGGCTGCTCGAGCACCTCCGGCAGCTCGATCCCGCCGTCGAAGCCGCCGACCGGCCGCCGGCCGCCGGGCGCGTACCGGGGGGCGCCCGGTCCTTTGCGCCACCAGTCGGGGTCGCTCTCCTCGGGACCCAGTTCGTGGGCGGGTGCGAGGTGGGGCGGCGAGGCGGCGGTCGGCCGCTCCGGCGGTTTCGGCGGCTTCGGTGACTTCGGCGGCTTCCGCAGCGTGTCACCGCCGCGCGGCGCCGACCCGCCCTCCGGGGCCTCCCGCGCCGACCTGCGCCCCACGAACCTGCGCTCCGCCGGCCGGGACTCCACGGGCCGGGACTCCACCGGCCCGTGCTCCCTGGGCTGCGGCACGGAGACGCCCGTGCCCGCGACCACGTCCTCCGGCCGCCCGATCCCGTCCAGGATCCGGCGCACCCCGGCCGCGGTGTGCGCGCCGCCCGCCTCGGCGCGGCGCCGCTCGATGTCGGCGCGCACCCCGGCCACCAGACGCGCCCGCTCGGCGGCCGTCATGGCCGTGCCGTGCGCCAGATCCCCGATCCGGCTCAGATAGTCGAAGACCAGCTGTTCGCTCTCGATCCCCACCCGACACCTCAGCGGCTACTGGTCCCTGGCATCCGTACGCCACGACCGTACCCGCACCGCCCCCGCGCGGAACCGGTTGTCCACAGGCTGCCGGTAACGTTGTATGGATGACGACAGAGCCCGCAGCAGAGCGCCGAGCGGCTCCCCGCACGCTCGCCGACGAGCTGCGCTCCCGCCCCGACGACGCGCTCGCCACCCTGCTGCGGGCGCGCCCGGACCTGCTCTCGCCCGTCCCCGGCGACCTCTCCCAGCTCGCCACCCGCGCGGGCGCCCGCACCTCGGTGCTGCGGGCGCTGGAGCGGCTGGACCGCTTCGCCCTCCAGACCGCCGAGGCGCTGGCCGTGGCGCCCGACCCCTGCCCGTACGGGGAGCTGGCCGCCCTGCTGCCGGGCGGCGAGGACGAACTGCCGCGCGCACTGGGCCTGCTGCGCGAGCGGGCGATCGTCTGGGGCGGCGACGACCGGCTGCGGCTGGTGCGCACCGCCCGCGAGCTGCTCGCCCCGTCCGCGTCGCGCCCTTCCCCCACCGGCCTGGGCCCGTCCCTGGCCGAGGCCACCGCGGGGATGTCGCCCGGCCGCCTCCAGGAGATCCTGACCGCCGCCGGGCTGCCCACCACCCACGACCCGGTGAGCGCGCTGGAGTCCCTGGCCTCGCTCTTCGGCGACCGGGAACGGATGGACGTCCTGCTGGGACAGGCGCCCGACGAGGCACGGGCCATGCTCGCCAAGCTGGTGTGGGGTCCTCCCTACGGCGAGGTCTCCGAGGTCCCCTCCCCTCCGGTGCGCTGGCTGCTGGACCGCGCCCTGCTGCTGCCGGCCGCGCCCCGCACGGTCGTACTGCCCCGGGAGGTGGCCCTGCACCTGCGCGGCGGCCGTGCCCACCGCGGCCTGGAGCCGCTGCCGCCGCCCGTCGGGCCCGGCCGCGCCCTTGCGCCGGCGGTGGCGGACTCCGCCGGGGCGGGCCAGGCGATGGCCGCGCTGGCGGCCGTCGAGGAGCTGCTGGAGCTGTGGAGCACGGAGGCCGGCGCGCCGCCGGTGCTGCGCGCGGGCGGCCTGGGCGTACGGGACCTCAAGCGCACCGCCGTCGCGCTCGACGTGTCCGAGCCGGTCGCCGCCTTCTGGATCGAACTGGCCTACGCCGCGGGGCTGCTGGCCTCCGACGGCGAGGAGGGCGAGCGGTACGCGCCCACCCCCGCCTACGACGCGTGGCTGGAGGAGCCGCCCGAGCGGCGCTGGACGCACCTGGCCCGCGCCTGGTTGGCGGCCACCCGGCTGGCCGGGCTGGTCGGCGGGCGCGACGCCCGCAGCCGGACACTCGGCGCGCTGGGCCCCGGTCTGGACCGCGGCCCCGCCCCCGAGCTGCGCCGCCGCACCCTGGGCCTGCTGGCCGCCGAGCCCGCGGGGACGGCCCCGGAGGCCGACGCGGTGGCCGCCCGGCTGGACTGGGAGTGCCCACTGCGCGGCGGCGCGGAGCTGCGCGGCCGGATCGTGCGGTGGACGCTGACGGAGGCGGAACTGCTGGGCGTGACCGGGCGCGGCGCACTCACCTCGTACGCGCGCCCCCTGCTGGACGAGCACGCCGCCGACACGGACACCACCGATCCCGAGGCGGCCGCCCAGGACACCGCCGCCTCCCTCCTGGCCCCTCTCCTGCCCGAGCCGCTGGACCACGTCCTGCTCCAGGCCGACCTGACGGCCGTGGCGCCGGGTCCGCTGCGCCGCCACCTGGCCGAGACGCTGAACACCCTGGCCGACGTGGAGTCCAAGGGCGGCGCGACGGTCTACCGCTTCACCCCCGAGTCGGTGCGCCGCGCCCTCGACGCGGGCCACGGCGCCGACGATCTGCACTCCTTCCTGGCCGCCCACTCCCGCACGCCCGTCCCGCAGCCGCTGGCGTACCTGATCGACGACGTGGCGCGGCGGCACGGGCGGCTGCGGGTGGGCGCGGCCGGCTCCTACGTCCGCTGTGACGACGACACGCTGCTCGCCGAGATCGCCGCGGACCGCCGCGCCGCCTCCCTGGGGCTGCGGCTGCTGGCGCCGACGGTGCTGGCCGCCCGGGCGGACCCGGCCACCCTGCTGGAGCGGCTGCGCGCCATGGGGTACGCGCCGGCCGCCGAGTCGGCCGGGGGCGATGTGGTGGTCCACCGCGCCGATGCCCTGCGCACCCCGCCGCGCACCGCGCCGGAGCCGGTGCCGGACGGCCCGCCCAGCCC
>NZ_JAKMAY010000211.1:4909-10155 GCF_022015835.1 Streptomyces sp. ICN903
CCCCGCTGCTGGCCGCCGCCGTACGCGCCATCCGCTCGGGGGACGTGGCGGCCGGCGGAGCACCGCCCCGGCCCCGCCGCCCGGTCCCGGCCGCTCCCGGCGGCCCGCCGCCGCGCACGCCCGCGGCCGACACCCTGGCCGTCCTGCGCGCCGCCGCCCGGCACGGGACGACGGTGCGGATCGGCCATGTGGACGCCGACGGCACCGCCGGTGAGCGCGTCGTCGAGCCCGTCCGCGTCGAGGGCGGCTTCGTCACGGCGTACGACCACACCGCCGAGGAGGTCCGCACCTACCCGCTGCACCGCGTCACGGGCGCGGCGCCCCTGACGGACACCGACGGCTGAACCCGGCCCGTACACCCGTACGGGTGTACGGGAGCGAATCCACTGGATCCCCCGCGACTTCTGAAGTACCTTCCAAGTCATGACCGCAACCCCCGTCGAAGCCAACTTCTCCGAGCTGATCCAGAAGCCCAAGGACACTGTCGCCCGCATGCAGACCGACATACGCAAGGGCATCCGGCTGCACCGGCGGGACGACGAGGACCTCTACCTGACCACTGCCGCCAAGGCCGACGAGGCCGTGCAGGTGGTGGACTCCACGACCCGCATGTTCGTCGCGCTGATGAAGGAGGAACCGCACGCGGTCGATCTGCTCACCAGGGTCTTCCCCGAGGCGTTCCCCTGGGTCCGGTTCCTGCCGGAGGGCTCCGTCCGGCAGTTCCTGATCGAGTTCGTCGAGACGGCCCGGGCCAGCACCGATCTGGGAACGGTGGGACCGATCGCCCAGGTGATAACGGAGTGGAAGCACACCGCCGAGGTGTACGCCGACCCTGAGCTGCACAAGGCACTGACCACCGACCACGGCGACGAGGACTTCGGTCCCGTCGGAGCACCGGAGGCGGCGGATACGTGAGCCTGGGCAAGGGAGATCCGGTACCGCCTCCTCCGGCAAGGGGGAGTTCCACATCAGGTTCGGCAACCGGGAAGCCGCTGTGGGCTGGCGGGAGCTGTGCAAGAAAGCACCGGGCAACACGCTCGTCGCATGGCAGGTGATGCGCACCGACCCGGCTCCGGTACCGCCTACGCAGCGGCACCATCGCCTGAAAGGCGATCTGGCCACTGGCACCAGGAGCGGCAAGGCCCTGCCGCAGTGGCAGATCGAGGTTACGGGCGGCGGGCGGCTCTGGTACCTGTTCGACGAGGACGAGCGGACTTGCTGGCTGGTCCTGGCCAGAACGGGCCACCCACGCCAAACCAATTGACCAAGTGCCCTTGGAAGGTCGCGACCGCCCGTTCTTCTCCTTGCCTCTCATGACGTGAGCAGCGGCCCGCACCCTTGGGTTCGCGCCGTCCGGTCGACGGACGGCCGCCGCCGGGCGGCCGTCCGTCGACCGGATGGGGCACACTGGACGGTCGGCCCGTGCGCCGGGTGTGCGCCGACCGCGCGCCGACCGAGCAGCCGAAGGCAGGAGGAGCCCCACCGTGACCGGACCGCTCATCGTCCAGAGCGACAAGACCCTGTTGCTGGAGGTCGACCACGAGCAGGCCGACGACTGCCGCCGCGCCATCGCGCCCTTCGCCGAGCTGGAGCGAGCCCCCGAGCACATCCACACCTACCGGCTCACCCCGCTGGGCCTGTGGAACGCCCGTGCCGCCGGGCACGACGCCGAGCAGGTCGTCGACGCCCTGGTCACCCACTCCCGCTACCCGGTGCCGCACGCGCTGCTGGTGGACGTGGCCGAGACGATGGACCGCTACGGCCGGCTGCGGCTGCTCAAGCACCCCACCCACGGGCTGGTCCTGGAGTCCTCCGACCGGCCGGTGCTGGAGGAGATCCTGCGCTCCAAGCGGATCCAGCCGCTGGTCGGCGCCCGCATCGACCCCGACACCGTCGCCGTCCACCCCTCCGAGCGCGGCCAGATCAAGCAGGCGCTGCTCAAACTCGGCTGGCCCGCCGAGGACCTGGCCGGCTACGTGGACGGCGAGGCGCACCCGATCGAGCTGACCGAGGACGGCTGGGCGCTGCGCCCCTACCAGAGGCAGGCCGTGGAGAACTTCTGGCACGGCGGCTCCGGAGTCGTCGTGCTGCCCTGCGGCGCGGGCAAGACGCTGGTGGGCGCGGGCGCGATGGCCACGGCGAAGGCCACCACGCTGATCCTGGTGACCAACACCGTCTCGGCCCGGCAGTGGAAGAGCGAACTGGTGCGGCGCACCTCGCTGACGGAGAGCGAGGTCGGCGAGTACAGCGGCGCGAAGAAGGAGATCCGCCCCGTCACCATCGCCACCTACCAGGTGCTGACGACGAAGCGGAAGGGTGTCTACCCGCACCTGGAGCTGTTCGACTCCCGCGACTGGGGCCTGATCGTCTACGACGAGGTGCACCTGCTGCCGGCCCCGGTGTTCAAGTTCACCGCCGACCTCCAGGCCCGCCGCCGCATCGGCCTGACGGCCACGCTGGTGCGCGAGGACGGCCGCGAGTCCGACGTCTTCTCCCTCATCGGCCCCAAGCGCTTCGACGCCCCCTGGAAGGAGATCGAGGCGCAGGGCTACATCGCCCCGGCCGACTGCGTGGAGGTCCGCGTGGACCTCACCGAGTCCGAGCGGCTGGCGTACGCGACGGCCGAGTCGGACGAGAAGTACCGCTTCTGCTCCACCACGGCCTCCAAGCAGCGCGTCACCGAGGCGCTGGTGCGCCGCCACGCCGGGGAGCAGACACTCGTGATCGGCCAGTACATCGACCAGCTCGACGAGCTGGGCGAGCACCTGGACGCGCCCGTGATCAAGGGCGACACCGGCAACGCGCAGCGCGAGAAGCTGTTCGACGCCTTCCGCTCGGGCGAGCTGTCGGTGCTGGTGGTCTCCAAGGTCGCCAACTTCTCCATCGACCTGCCCGAGGCCACCGTCGCCATCCAGGTGTCGGGCACCTTCGGCTCCCGCCAGGAGGAGGCCCAGCGCCTGGGCCGGGTGCTGCGCCCGAAGGCGGACGGCCACGAGGCCCGCTTCTACTCGGTCGTCGCCCGCGACACCGTCGACCAGGACTTCGCGGCCCACCGCCAGCGCTTCCTGGCCGAGCAGGGCTACGCCTACCGCATCGTGGACGCCTCCGAGCTGCTGGCGGGCGACGAGGAGACGGACGAAGTCGGATAGCCTCCCGGTCCGTCACCGGACTCCGGGAGGTTGTAGAGATGCGCGAGCCGTACCCGCCGGCCGAGCCGTACGACAGCGGCATGCTCGACGTCGGCGACGGCCACCGCGTGTACTGGGAGGTGTGCGGCGATCCGGACGGCAGGCCCGCCGCCGTCGTCCACGGCGGGCCCGGTTCGGGGTGCGGGGAAGGAGCGCGGCGCCTCTTCGACCCCGAGCGGTACCGGGTGGTGCTGTTCGACCAGCGCGGCTGCGGCCGCAGCACCCCGCACGCGAGCGACCCGGCCACCGGCCTGCGGCACAACACCACCTGGCATCTGGTCGCCGACATGGAGCGGCTGCGCGAGCACCTGGGCATCGACCGCTGGCTGCTGTACGGCGGCTCGTGGGGCTCCACGCTGATCCTCGCCTACGCCCAGCGGCATCCGGAGCGGGTCTCGCACATCGTGATCGCCGGAGTCACCACCACCCGGCGCTCGGAGATCGACTGGCTCTACCGGGGCGTGGCCCGCTTCTTCCCCGGGGAGTGGGAGCGTTTCCACGCGGGGGCCAGGGCCGGGGCCGGGCGCGGCGTACCGCGCGACGCGTCCACGCCCGAGCTGCTCGGGGCGTACGCGCGGCTGATGGAGCACCCCGACGCGGCGGTGCGCGAGCGGGCCGCGGCCGACTGGTGCGCCTGGGAGGACGCCGTCCTGTCCGGCGAGACCGGCAGCGGCGGGGTGGGCGGCGCCGCGAGCCCGTACGGCGGCCGGCCCCCGGCCGCCAGGCTGGCCCTGGTGCGCCTGTGCGCGCACTACTTCTCCCACGGCGCGTGGCTGGAGGAGGACGCGCTGCTGCGCGGCGCGGGACGGCTGGCGGGCATCCCGGGAGTGCTGGTCCACGGCCGGGCCGATCTGAGCAGCCCGCTCGACACCGCGTGGGAGCTGGCCCGCGCCTGGCCGGACGCGGAGCTGACCGTCGTAGGCGCCGAGGGCCACCTCGGCGGCGCGGCCACCCGCACCCGCGTCCTGGACGCGCTGGACCGCTTCGCGGCGCGGTGACGGCTCTGCCGGTGGCAGCGGTGACTCCCGCGGCGGTGTGAGGTGCCGGACACTCCGTCCGAACCCCTCTCACGGCCCCGCTCGCCGCGCCCATGATCGCTTCATGGACACGGCAGAGCGGTACCGGCGGTTCGCGGAGCGGGAGGCCCGAGGGCACTCCCCGAGCTACGAGGAGCTGGCCGGGGCGCTCGCCCGCGACGACCGCCTGACGGCCCTGATCGACCGGCTGCCCGAGCCGAGACGGCAGCCGAACCTGCTGCTGGGCGCGGCACGGTTCCTCGGCGGTCCCACCGGCGACCCCGCCGCGTTCCGCCCCTGGCTGCTCGACCACTGGGACGAGGTGCGGGCGGTCGTACTGGAGCGCCGCACCCAGACCAACGAGCCCGGCCGGTGCGCCGTGCTGCTGCCGCTGCTGGCTGCCCTGCCCCAGCCGCTGGCCCTGATCGAGGTCGGCGCCTCCGCCGGGCTGTGCCTGTACCCCGACCGCTACCGGTACTCCTACGACGGCCGGACCGCGTTCGGCCCGGACGGCGGCCCGGTCACCCTGGACTGCCGCACGGCCGGTCCCGTACCGCTTCCCACCCGGCCGCCCGCTGTCGCCTGGCGGGCCGGGACGGACCTCAACCCCCTCGACGTAGGCGACGGCGGCGATGTCCACTGGCTGGAGTGCCTGGTCTGGCCGGAGCAGACGCACCGGCTGCGGCGGCTGCGCGACGCCGTCCGCGTCGCCCGCGCCGAACCCCCGCACCTGGTGCGCGGGGACCTCAACGAGACCGTCCGCGATCTGGTCGCCTCGGCCCCGGCGGGCGCCACACCGGTGGTCTTCCACAGCGCGGTGCTGGCCTACCTGCCGCCCGGAGCGCGGGAGGCCTTCGCCGAGACGATGCGCACCCTGCCCGCCCACTGGATCTCCAACGAGTCCCCCGGCGCCCTGCCCTCCGTCGCCGGCCGCCTGCCCCGCCCGGCGCCCGCCGACCGCGCCTCGTTCGTCCTGGCCCTGGACGAGCGCCCGGTGGCCTTCACGGGCCCGCACGGCCAGTCGCTGGAGTGGCTGGAAACC
>NZ_JAKMAY010000212.1:0-10117 GCF_022015835.1 Streptomyces sp. ICN903
GCCCCGGTGCCCCCGGCACTCGGACACACACCCCGCCCGGAGCCCGGTGGCCGGCCACGAGCCGGCCGTCCCTGACGCCTCGCGCTCCCGCCTCTCCACACCGCCGACGGTTCTTCAGGCCCTCCGCCTCCGCCACAGGCAGAAAACACCCCGCCCCTACCGTGCGTGCCCGACGCGCCCCCACGACGCGCCAGGAGGATCCACCACATGCAACCCTTCATCGACCACGCCCGCACGTTCGGGCAGCGTCCGAAGGAATTCGCCGCACACGCCGAAGGCCAGACCCCGCAGGTACTCTTCATCACCTGCGCCGACTCCCGGGTCGTACCGGCCCTGATCACGGGCGCCCACCCCGGCGAGCTCTTCGAGCTGCGCACCGCGGGCAACATCGTGCCGCCTCACGCGTTCGAGCGTCCCACCAGCGAGGCGGCGACCATCGAGTACGCCGTCGAAGTGCTCGGCGTGAAGGACGTCGTCGTCTACGGTCACTCGCACTGCGGCGCGGTGGGCGCTCTGGTCCGCGGCGACGACCTGGACACCGTGTCGGCCGTGCGCGACTGGCTCCACCACGCCACTCCCCGTCCCAAGGGGGACCCTGAGGACCCGGCCGTCTCCGAAGGGGTGCAGAACCACGTCCTGACCCAGGTACTGCGCCTGCGGTCCTATCCGTGCGTGGCCTCGAGGCTCGGCAGCGGCGAGCTGAGCCTGCACGCCTGGTACTACGAGGTGCACACCGGCACGGTCCTGGCGCACCGCCCTCAGACCGACACCTTCGAGGCGCTGTGAGGACGGGCACGGGCGCGGCGGACGGAACGCGCGCCACAACCCGGTTCCCCCACCTGAAGCAGGACTTCGCCGCCTCGCTGGTGGTCTTCCTCGTGGCGCTCCCGCTGTGCGTCGGCGTGGCGGTCGCATCGGGCGTCCCGGCCGAACTCGGCCTGGTGACCGGGATCGTCGGCGGCATCGTCACCGGCGTCATGCCGGGCAGCAGCCTTCAGGTGTCCGGCCCCGCCGCGGGCCTGACCGTGCTGGTCCTCGGAGCCGTCGGCCAGTTCGGGCTGCCCGCGCTCGGCGTGATCGTGCTGGCGACCGGGCTGTTCCAACTGGGTATGGGCGCACTCAACCTCGGCCGCTGGTTCCGGGCGATCTCCTTGTCCGTGGTCGAGGGCATGCTCGCTGGCATCGGCCTGGTCATCATCGCCGGCCAGTTGTACGCGGCCGCGGGCACCACCGCCCCGGAGAGCGGCATCGGCAAGATCCTGGGCATGCCCAGGGCTGCGGTGGATGCCCTCGGCGCCCCCGCGACACTCACCTCACTCGCGGTGGGCGCGGGCACCGTAGCCGTCGTCGTGCTGTGGCAGCGGATGCCCGGGAAGGTGCGGGCCGTGCCCGGCGCGCTCGCGGCGGTACTGCTGGCCACCGCCGCGTCGGCGGTCTTCTCCCTGCCGGTCGCCACGGTGGAGGTCCAGGGCCTGCTCGGCGTGATCCAGCCGCCCGGGGCGGACGCCTTCGCCGAGCTGGCCGACCCGGCGTTCATCGGCACCGTCCTCGCCTTCGTCCTGATCGCCTCGGCGGAGAGCCTGTTCAGCGCGGCGGCCGTGGACCGGCTGCACGACGGCCCGCGGACCCGGTACGACAAGGAACTGATCGCCCAGGGTGCGGGCAACACCGTGTGCGGTGTGCTCGGCGCGCTGCCGATGACCGCGGTGATCGTACGCAGCTCGGCCAACGTCCGGGCAGGCGCGAGGACCAAGGCGTCACGAGTGCTGCACGGCGTATGGCTGCTGGTGTTCGCGGCGCTGCTGCCCTCGACCCTGTCGCTGATCCCGATCCCCGCCCTCGCCGGCATCCTGGTGCACGCGGGCTGGAAGCTGATCCCGTTCCGCGGGGTCGCCGCCCTGTGGCGGGGGAACCGGGGCGAGGCTCTGATCCTCATGGTCACGGCCGTCTCGATCGTCACCGTGAACATGTTCGAGGGCGTGCTGATCGGTCTGGTGCTGTCGATCGTCAAGACCGCCTGGGACGCTTCGCACGTCAGGCTGGAGGTCGTCGACAAGGGCGCCGGTCCCATCCAGGCGCACCTGTCGGGCAACGCGACCTTCCTGCGGCTGCCGAAGATCCTCGACACTCTGGAGGCCCTTCCCCAGGACCGTCCGATCGAGCTGGACCTGTCCGGACTGCACCATCTGGACCATGCCTGCCGCTCGGCACTGGAGAACTGGGCCGAGCGGCACACCACAGCCGGTGTCGATCCGGTGCGCCTCCTGACGGCCTGACCACCGGAGCCGGGTGAAAGGGGCTCGCTCCTCCCGCAGGGGCGGGCCCACCCGGGAGGGAGACGGAGCTCCACAAGACGCGGGGCACGGGCCACTCCGTCCGGACCGCCCTCGAAACCACCGTCGGCATCACCGCCCAGCTCGCAACGCCGACGCTACGAGCGGTGGAGTCTCGCTCATCACGGACCCGCCGCGAGACCGGTGGTGCCCGGGCACTTCGGCAGCGCAGCGGCAGCCGGCGCCGGGAATCCCGGGCAGGCCGGAGACGGAAGCGCCCGGCCACCGCCCGGCCCCGCTCCGTCGGCCTGCCGTCCTCCGCCCTCGGCAGATGCACCCCAACGGCTCCATGCTCGGCCCTCTGCTGAGCGAGTCACGGCCACCGCCGCTAGCGTTGCCGCTGAACAGGCGTCCCCCGAACGGAGGCGATCATGGAATTCAGTGGCAGGCCCTTCGTACTCCTCGCCGCTGCGGTTCTCGGCGGCTCTGCCGGGCTCGCTCTCGTCGGACCCGCACCGGCCGGCGCGGACCCGCGGAAGACGACGGCGACCGCTGCGCCCCGCCCTGCCGACGCCTCCCCCGCCAAGAGCCGCACCATCCGCGTGGAGGCCCGGCTGCGGGTCGGCGAGGAGCTGGACCTGGGCACGCCGGGCCGCGGTGTCGGCGACCAGTTCGTCTTCAGCGGGAGTCTGGTGCCGGCCGAGGGACCGGAGGAACGCCCCGTCGGGCGCTTCGGCGGGTTCTGCGTCATCACCGACCTCGAACGCAACGCGGGACAGTGCTCGTCGACCGCGGTACTGCCGGAAGGACAGATCACCGTTCAGGGCGAGCAGGCCGGAATTCCGGCACCGGGCCCGGTCACCAACGCGATCACCGGAGGCACCGGGGAGTTCCGCAGGGCGCGCGGCCAGGTGACACAGCGGGTGCTGACTCCGGCGACCTGGCGACTGACGTTCGAAGTCCTTGACGTGCGGCCTCATCGGGCCGAGGACGGCCGGGGGCTGCCCGAGGTGCCGGCGTCCACGCCTCCGCCCTCCGCCGGCAAGTAGCCGAGCCCGGCGGTACCGACGGCGTCCGGAGCGCAGGGACGGGACAGCGGCCCCCGCACGCACCGTGCCTGACAGCCCCTGCCGCGGGTTTGTCCCGTTCATCGGCCCGGGGCCTTCTCGGCACCGTGCCGGGCTGAGGCCCGTCGTTCCGGGCGGATCCCGGCGCAGCCCCCGACCGGCCGTGGGATCCCGGGGCCGGGGGCAGCGCGAAGCGCATCCGTGCCCTGGGCAATCAGCACACAGGGAGACATCGTGACCAGGAACTTCCGCGCACGCATGAGTTGGGGCGTCGTCCTGGCGACCGCCACGGCCGCCGCCGTCACGATCGGCGCGACCACTGGTGGCCCGCCGAACCCGCTGCCGGCCGGCCCGCAGGACCGTCCGGCGGCCGGCCGGGGCGAGGAACCGCAGACCGGAGCCCGGACGGTGGAACAACGGCAGATCGCCTCATCGGTCCTGGGCAGGGACTTGAAGTTCACACTCACCGCTGTGAGGTCGCAGGCCGATCCCCTCGCGGCGTCCGTGCGCCTGCGGGTCTTCACCTTCGAGGGCGGCGCGTGGAGGGAGTCGGACCGTGCTCCGGTCGGCGAGGCGGACGGCTGGTTCTGGTTCCCCCTGACCGGCCGCCACGCGGTGTGCGAGTTCTCCACCGCCGGCACGGATCCCGCACCGGTTGCCGTCAGCCTGCTGGTCACGCCGTCGGTCGGATGCTCACCGGCCGAGGAGTTCCGGGTCGAGAACGGGAGGATCACCTCCGTCTGACAGCACGGCGGTGGACGCCGTCCCCGGCAGGGCCCGGAACGCCCGGGCGGCAACGGCTCGGCCGGGCGGCGGCCGGTTGCCGCCCGGCCCCCGCCACGCGGACGTTCCGCCGGACCGGTGACCACGGTTTCGTGCACGCCCCGGCCGGGCTCTCCGCCCGCCCGGGGAGCCATGATCGACTGTCAGTGGCGGGTGAGACGGTGAGGGCATCCAGTCGGCCGGAAGAGGGGGCTGCCATGTCCGGAAGCCAGAACTACATCAACCACGTCGCTCTCGTGCTGGACGCCAGTTCGTCCATGTCGCACCTGAGCAGCAAGGTCGTCGAAGTCGCCGACCAGCAGATCGCGTATCTCGCCCGCCGGTCGCGGGAACTGGACCAGGAGACCCGCGTCACGGTGTACGTCTTCGCGGACAAGGTGGAGTGCGTCATCTACGACAAGGACGTGCTGCGGATGCCCTCGCTGAAGCAGCTGTACCGGGTGGGGGGAATGACGGCCCTGCTGGCGGCCGCGCTGAAGTCGCAGCGGGAGCTGGCGCAGACGGCCCAACTGTACGGAGACCACAGCTTCCTGACGTTCGTGCTCACCGACGGGCAGGAGAACGCGAGCCACCGCTGCCCGGACGCCCCGGACAGGAATCCGCGCGAGCTGGTCCGGGCCGTGGCCGAGATGATCAGGACGCAGGAGGACAACTGGACACTGGCCGTCCTCGTACCGGACCAGATGGGCAGGCGCGAGGCCATGCAGTGCGGTTTCCCCAAGGACAACATCGCCATCTGGGACGCCACGAGTACACAGGGCCTGGAGGAGGCCGGGCAGGTCATCCGGCAGGCCACCGAGAACTTCATGGTGGGCCGCGCCCAGGGTATCCGGGGGTCGCGGGCGGTGTTCTCCACGGGCGCGGAGGCGGTCAACAAGGACACCATCGAGGCGGCCGGCCTCACTCCGGTGGACGCGTCGAAGTACCAGCTGATACCGGTGGCCCGTGAGGCGGCGATCCGGGACTGGGTCGTCGAGTGCGGGCACACCTACCGCACCGGTGGCGCGTTCTACCAGCTGAGCAAGTCGGAGAAGATCCAGGCGCGGAAGCGGATCGCGGTGCTGGAGAAGAAGACGGACCGGGTTTACACCGGGCCCGAGGCCCGGGCCCTGCTCGGCCTGCCGGACGTGGAAGTGCGCGTCAAGCCGGACCACAACGACGACTTCACGATCTTCGTGCAGAGCACCAGTGTGAACCGGAAACTCATACCGAACACGCGGCTGCTGCTCATGCTCTGACGCTTCGGAAACCCCGTCGCGCCCTGGACACCGGTCCGTCCCGACGCACCCCCTCGGCAACGGAGCCGGCGGTCGCGGGCGTGGCGCGGGAGCACACGGTGCTCGGACCGGCGCCGCCTCCGCGCCGGCCCGAGCACCGCCACGGAAGTGACGGTATCGGCCGGAACGTGGACCGTACCGGGGCGGAAGCCTGGCCGTGGCGGCCACCTGAGCCACTCCGGTGACTTCCGGCGGGGCGGTGCCGTGACTGCCGTGGCTCCCGAGCGAGCCGGTACGACCATGCAGAGGTGCGGCGTCGTCGGCCCCGGGAGGCACCATGAGGAGACAGAACGGCACAACGCCGGCCACCGGCGTCACCGCCGAACGCCTGGCCGGACTCCGCGCATGGAATCTGGGGCTCACGCTGCTGCACCTGGCCCAGGCCGCGGCAGTCGTGCTCCTGGCAGGGAGCTTCTCGATCACCGTCACCTCCTCCGTCCCCGAGGGACCGCCGGGGGCGGCCGCGCCCGCTCCCCAAGCGGTGTTCGATGTGCCGATCGGCTGGGCCGTCGCTCTCTTCCTCGCCCTGGCGGCGCTGGACCATCTGCTGACGGCGACGGTGTTCCGCGGCGTCTACGAACGCGACCTCAGCCGCGGCATCAACCGGTTCCGGTGGCTGGAGTACGCGCTGAGCGCGACCTTGATGGTGCTCCTCATCGGCTTCTACTCGGGCATCACCAACGTCAACGCCGTCATCGGGGCCAATATCGGGATGATCCTGTTCGGCTGGGTCGAGGAGATGATGAACCCGCCGGGCCGGGCTGCGACCACGATGCTTCCCTTCTGGTTCGGGACGCTGGTGGGCGTGACGCCGTGGATCTCCATCGCGTACAACATCGTCGCGGCCGAGACCGTCCCCGGTTTCGTATACGGGATCGTCCTCGTCCAGGCCGCCCTGTTCTTCAGCTTCGGTCTCAACCAGTGGCTCCAGTACCGCGGAATCGGCCGGTGGTCCGACTACGCATACGGCGAGAAGGCCTATCTGGTCCTCAGTCTTGTGGCGAAGTCCCTCCTGGCCTGGCAGATCTTCGCCGGCTCGCTGGCCGGCTGAGTCCGGATCGTCCCGGAGGCCGGGCACATGGGTCTCACGCGCCGCGCCGTGCCGTGTGCCCTCGGTCCGCGTGGCCCCGTCCCGCCCGCAGGACGCGCCAGAGGTGCTCCGCCAGCAGCACGGTGGAGGCGGTGGCCAGGCACACGCCCCACTGCACGGGCGTGAGGGAGACGGTGTCGAAGACACCGTGCGCGAAGGGGACCTGCACGGCGACGACCTGCAGCACGAGGACGGCCGCCAGGCTGGCCCACAGGACGCGGTTGCGCAGCTGGTGGCGGCCGAGGACGGGGCCGTCCTCACTGCGTGCGTTCAGCGCGTTGAACAACTGGAAGAGCACGAACGTGGTGAAGGCCATGGTCGCGGCGGTCGCGGGGTCGGTGAGGTCCCGGCCCACCGCGAAGACTGCCAGTGTGCCGGCGGCCATGATCGCGCCGGCGCGGGCGATGGCACCCAGTCGGCGGGTGCCCAGGATGCGCTCGCCGGGCGACCGGGGCGGGCGGTGCATGATGCCGTCCCGCGGTGGGTCGATGCCCAGGGCCATGGCCGGCGGCCCGTCCATGATGATGTTGACCCACAACAGCTGGATCGCGGTCATGGGGGCGGGCAGTCCGGCCAGCACGGTGGCGAGCAGGGTGAGGATGGCGCCGACGTTGGTGGACAGCTGGAAGCGGACGAAGGTGGTGATGTTGTCGTAGATGGAACGGCCCTCGCGCACCGCCCGGACGATGGTGGAGAAGTCGTCGTCGGTCAGCACCATGTCGGCGGCTTCCTTGGCGACATCGGTGCCGGTGACGCCCATGGCGACACCGATGTGCGCGGCGCGCAAGGCGGCGGCGTCGTTGACCCCGTCACCGGTCATGGCCACGATGTGGCCGCGCTGGGCGAGGGCACGGACGATGGTGACCTTGTGCTCGGGGGCGACACGGGCGAAGATCCCGATCCCGTCGATGCGCGAGGCGACTTCCTCGCCGCTCATCCGGGTCAGTTCGGCGCCGGTGACGACATCGCCGGTGATACCGAGTTCGCGGGCGATGGCGGCGGCGGTGTCGGCATGGTCCCCCGTGATCATTTTGACGGTGACACCGGCGTCCTGGGCCAGGGCGACGGCGTCGCGCGCCTGGGCGCGGGGCGGGTCGGCGATCCCGGCGACCGCCGTCAGGGTCAGCCCCGCCACGTGTTGCCGCTGTGGCCGGCCGGTGGTGGCGGTGGCCGCGCCCAGGACGCGCAGGCCCTGACCGCCCAGCCGGGTGGCGGCGGCCATGACCTCCCGGCGCCGCTCGTCGTCCATGGGGACAGGACCCTGTTCGGTCAGGAGGTGGGTGCAGCGGTCCAGCAGTACGTCGACGGCGCCCTTGGCGTGAATGCGGGTGGACCCGTCGGCCTCGGCGTGGAAGGTGGCCATGTACTTGGCGGCCGGGTCGAAGGGCACCTCGCCGGTGCGCGGTGTGCGGGTGCGCAGCGTCTCGGGGTCGAGGCCGGTCTTGGCGGCGAGCACGAGCACGGCGGCTTCGGTGGGATCCCCGATGATGCCGTCGCCGGTGAGGCGGGCGTCGTTGCACAGCGCGAACGGCAAGGCCGCGTCCCGCGGGTCCGCGGCCGCCGGCCCGGTGCCGGCCGGGCGCACGCTGCCGGCGGTGCCGTAGCCGTCGCCTGTCACCTCGTAGAAGCGTCCGGCCGACCACAGGGACCGGGCGGTCATCTCGTTCAGAGTCAGGGTGCCGGTCTTGTCACTGCACACCACGGTCGCGGAGCCGAGGGCCTCCACGGAGGCCAGGCGCTTGACGATGGCGCCCCGGCGGGCCATCCGGTGCACGCCCAGGGCCAGGGTGAGCGCGAGGACGGCCGGCAGGCCTTCGGGGATCGCGGCGACCGCCAGTGCCACGGCACGCAGAGCGAGATCGGCCAGGTCCTCTCCGCGTACCAGGGACGCGATCGCGTAGGCGGCCACCGCGATGCCGCTGATCAGGGCCAGGCGCCGGCCCAGGCTGTCCATCTGCACCTGCAGCGGGCTGGGCGGTTCGGTGCCGGTTCGCAGGGCCGCGGCGATCCGGCCGACCTCGGTGCGCATGCCGGTGGCGGTCACGATCATCTCGGCGCGTCCGCGGGTCACGGCGGTGTTCATGAACAGCATGCCGGTGCGCTCGGCGACGGGCACCGGGTCCTCGCCGCCGGCGGGGACGGGGGCGGTCGACTTGGCGACGGGGTGGGACTCACCGGTCAGTGTGGCCTCGGCGGCCTCGACGGACTCCGCGACCACCAGGCGGCCGTCGGCCGGGACGCGGTCGCCGGCTTCGAGCAGGACCACGTCGCCGGGCACCAGGGTGCGGGCCTGGACCGTCTGCACCCGTCCGTCACGGCGCACCCGGGCGGTGGGCACCAGCATCTGCCGCAACGCCTCCAGGCTGCGCTCGGCACGGCGTTCCTGCAGGTAGCCGATGACGGCGTTGATGACGAGGACGGCGGTGATGACGACGGCGTCCTTGATGTCGCCGATGACGCCGGCGACGACCGCGGCGGCGAGCAGGATGCCGATCAGCCAACTGCGGAACTGGTCCAGCAGGCGCAGCAACTGCGACCGGCGAGCGGGTTCGGCCAGCGAGTTGGCGCCCCAGTCGGTGGCCCGCCGCTGTGCCTCCCGCGCGGACAGACCCGCGGACGGGTCCACACCGAGGATCCCGCCCACCTGCGCCGCGTCGCGCAGATGGGCGTCGGCCACCGGTTCAAGGGCGTGCGGCGGTGCCGCGCCGGGCGGCTGCTGGGCCATGGACGGTTACTCCTTTACGCGCGGGGCGGCCGACGGGGCGGGGACGTGGCACGGCAGAACCCGGCCGACCGGGTGGCGGCGCCGCGCCAGGTGGCGGACGTTCCGGGGGCGGGCAGCGAGGCCTTCCCCTTCGGCGACCATCGGGGCACTCCTTTCACTCCCTCACTCCACTGTCCCCAAAGGCCGCCGGCAAGCGGCCTTCCGTCTTCCAGCCTCGGCGACACCGCTCGCTTCGGCCAGGGCCGGAAGGCTCCCCGGGGGGCCGGTCGGCCCTGTCGGGTCCGGGATCCTGGGCACCGACCGGCACCGGCGCGCACGGACCGGGAGAGCGACGGCGCCGGTGCTCGGCTACCCGCCGGCTCCTGCCGGATACCCGGGCGCGGCCGGCGGCCGGATCGCGCCGTGGTTCACCCGGGGTGGGCTTCTTCCCACGTCTGGAGAATGGTGGCGGGGATGCGTCCGCGCTCGGGGATGTCGTAGCCGTTGGCGCGGGCCCATGCGCGTACGGCCTGGGAGTCGATGCGCCGCCCGCGGCCGGGCCACGGCGCCGGTGCGGAGGCGGTGCGGGCGGGTGACGGAGTGAAGGAGGCTCCCCCATCGAGGAGGTCTCGGGGAAAGACGGGGACCTGGGCCTGTCCGCCGAGGACGGCTGTGAGGAAGCCGGTGAGAGTGCCGTCGAAGGTGTGCCAGGTGCGGCCGCGGGCCTCGTTGACGGTGATGCGCCAGGCATCGGGGGCGGTGCGTGGTGTGGCGACCCAGAACAGGTGGTTGCCGTTGTCGGTCACCCCTATGGCGAACAGCGCCTGAGGGTCATGGGGGACGGGGAACCTGTCCTGGTCGCGGTCCCGGGTGAGCTGGTCGCGCAGGGCGGCGGGCACGGGGCCGGTGAGGTTGGCCCATGG
>NZ_JAKMAY010000213.1:0-10105 GCF_022015835.1 Streptomyces sp. ICN903
GCCTCGCGGGTGGTGGCGATGGGGGCGCCGGGGATGCGCTGCTGGCTGCTGTACATCACCAGCAGGCCCAGGTCGGTCAGCGGGTCGCCGAGGGTGGACATCTCCCAGTCGAGGATGGCCGCGATCCGGTCGTCCGCGCCGACGAGCACGTTGTCCAGCCGGTAGTCGCCGTGGACGATCGCGGGGGCGGGGGAGGCGGGCATCCGGCTGCCGAGCAGGGCGTGCAGCTCGTCGATGCCGGGCAGTTCGCGGCTGCGGGAGGCGTCCAGCTGCTTGCCCCAGCGCCGCAGCTGCCGCTCCAGGAAGCCCTCGGGACGTCCGAAGTCGCCCAGGCCGACGGAGTCCGGGTCCACCGAGTGCAGCTTCACCAGGGCGTCGGACAGGCCGAGGACCAGCTCGCGGGTGCGCTCGGGGCCGAGCGGGGCGAGCTGCTCGGCGGTGCGGTAGGGGGTGCCCTCCACGTACTCCATCACGTAGAAGGGCGCGCCGAGGACGGCGGTGTCCTCGCACAGCAGCACCGCGCCGGGCACGGGCACCTCGGTGGGGCCCAGGGCGTTGATCACCCGGTGCTCGCGGGCCATGTCGTGCGCGGTGGCCAGGACGTGGCCCAGCGGAGGACGCCGCACCACCCAGCGCGAGCTCCCGTCGCTCACCTTGTAGGTGAGGTTCGAGCGGCCGCCCTCGATCAGCTCCGCGCTCAGGGGCCCCTGGACGAGCCCCGGGCGCTCGCCGTCCAGGTACGCGCGCAGCCGCGCGGGATCGAGGCCCGGTGGGTGGTGCTCGGTCATCAGCAGGCTCCTCGGCGGGAAGAGGGTGGTCGTACGTACCGGGTAATGATGCCGACCAGTCGGTATGGAGTCCAGAGAGGTGCCCGAAAAGAGAGCCCCGACACCGTGCGGAGGCGGTGCCGGGGCCGCGGTACGGGTCAGCGGGGGACGGCGGCCACGGCCAGCTCCGTGACCTCGTCCGGCGTCCCGTCGATGGGGACGACCGCGCCCGCCTCGTCCGAGTCCAGCGCCTCCAGCGTCTCGAACTGGGACTTGAGCAGCGCGGACGGCATGAAATGGCCGGTGCGGCCCGACAGCCGCTCGCCGATCAGCTCGGGCGAGCCGTCCAGATGGAGGAAGAACACATCCGGCGCGGCCCGGCGCAGCCGGTCGCGGTAGACGCGCTTGAGGGCGGAGCAGGTGACCACGCCGCCGTCGGCGCCCTGGGCCTTGAGCCAGGCGGCGATCGCGTCCAGCCAGGGCGTGCGGTCGGTGTCCGTCAGGGGGACGCCCGAGGCCATCTTCGCCACGTTCTCGGGCGGATGGAAGTCGTCGGCCTCCGCGTACGGCACCCCCAGCCGCTCCGCCAGGGCCGTGCCCACCGTCGTCTTCCCGGACCCGGACACACCCATCACCACGACGAGCGGACTCACCACAGCCACACCACCACTCCAAAGATCGGCACGGCCAGCGTACAGACGGCCGCCGCGTACGCCGTGCGCATACCCAGCGGGCCCGGCCGGGGCACATCCAGCGCGCGGATGCGGCGGTGGGCCAGACCCAGGAAGACCAGCCACACCAGCGCCCCCAGCGCGGCCGGGGCATACTGCCGCGGCGGCCCGCCGTCGTGCAGCGTCCCGCGGGCCAGCAGCGCCACCACGGCCGCGAAGGCCAGGGTGGTGCGCCGCCACGCCATCCGGGTGCGCTCCGGCTGCGCGGCCGGATCGCGTACGGCCGCCCCGACCGCGTGCGGCCCGTCCCCGCGCGGCCGGCGGTCCGCGCTCACCGGCCCAGCTCCCCCAGCAGCACCCCGGCGACCACCACCAGCGCGGCCACCGCCGTGCCCAGCGCCAGCAGCACGGGGAAGCGGGACAGCGGCAGGTCCTCGCCGCGCCGCATGGCCCGCTCGGTGCGCAGCCAGTGGTTGACCGCCCGCACCGCGCACAGCGCGCCGCCCGCCAGCAGCACCACGGCGATCGCCGCCCGGGGGCCAGGGCGGATCCCGGTCAGGAACTGGTCCACCGCCAGGCCGCCCGCCACCAGCGCCAGCGCGGTGCGGATCCACGCCAGGAAGGTCCGCTCGTTGGCCAGCGAGAAGCGGTAGTCGGGGGTGGTGCCCTCGGCCCGCATCCGCTCCGGCGCCAGCCACAGCCGCAGCGGGTCCCGCAGTCCGTACCAGAGCCGTTTGATCATGCTCCCGACACTACGCGGGGCCCCCGCCCCGCTCCCGGTGCCACTCCTGCAGCCGCCGATGGCACTCCAGCCCGTCGGGCACCACGTCCCACTCGCCCAGCCGCCGCTCCACCTCGTCCTCCGGCAGGAAGTCCCACCAGGCGATCTCCTCGGCCTGCGGACGCACCGGCAGCTCGCACCGCACCTCGTAGACGGCCAGGAACCAGGTGTGTTCCGGCGACTCGTACAGGAAGGTCAGCCGGTGCTCCGGGCGCGGCAGCCCGCTCACCCCCAGCTCCTCCTCGGCCTCGCGCAGTGCCGCCTCGTCGTAGCTCTCGCCCGCGCCGACCACGCCTCCGACGACCAGGTCGTACATCGAGGGGAAGACCAGCTTCTCCGGAGTGCGGCGGTGCACGAAGATCCGGCCCCCGGCGTCCCGCACCCGCACCGACACGCTCCGGTGCCGCATCCGCCGGGCGGTGGCGATGCCGCGCCGGGCCCGGCCGATCACACGGTCGTACTCGTCCACGATGTCCAGCAGTTCGTCCGCGGACCTGCCCGCCGTCTCCTCGCTCGTCATCCGATCATCAAAGCAGCCCGCCGGGGGGTGCCGCGCCTCCGGGCGGCGGGTTACTCTCCGGTCACCAGCGGGACGGACCGAGGAGCGGATGGGCCGATGGCGTACGACGCCGATGCGATCGTGATCGGGGCGGGCCTGGCCGGACTCGCGGCCACCGCCGAACTGGCCGACGCCGGGCGGAAGGTGATCCTGCTCGACCAGGAGCCCCCGGCTTCGCTGGGCGGCCAGGCGCACTGGTCCTTCGGAGGGCTGTTCCTCGTCGACTCGCCCGAGCAGCGCCGCATGCGGGTGCGCGACAGCCGCGAGCTGGCCTGGCAGGACTGGCTCGGCACGGCCGGCTTCGACCGCGAGGAGGACGCCTGGCCGCGCCGCTGGGCCGAGGCGTACGTCGACTTCGCCGCCGGGGAGAAGCGCGCCTGGCTGCGCGCCCAGGGCGTACGGCTGTTCCCCGTCGTCGGCTGGGCCGAGCGGGGCGGCTACGACGCCGGCGGCCACGGCAACTCGGTGCCGCGCTTCCACATCACCTGGGGCACCGGACCCGGCCTGGTCGAACCCTTCGAGCGGCGGGTGCGGGAGGCGGCCGAACGGGGTCTGGTGGACCTGCGCTTCCGGCACCGCGTCACGGGGCTGGCCCGCAGCGCCGGAGCGGTGGACACCGTCACCGGCGAGGTGCTCGCCCCCAGCGACGCCGCACGCGGCACGGCCAGCGGCCGGGAGGTGACCGGCGTCTTCGAACTGCGCGCCCAGGCGGTGATCGTCGCCTCCGGCGGCATCGGCGGCAACCACGACCTGGTACGCGCCAACTGGCCGAAGCGGCTGGGTACTCCGCCGAAGCGGATGCTCTCCGGAGTGCCGGCCCACGTCGACGGCGCGATGCTCGGCGTCGCCGAGGAGGCCGGCGGCCGGATCGTCAACCGCGACCGGATGTGGCACTACACCGAGGGCATCGAGAACTGGGATCCCATCTGGGCGCGGCACGGCATCCGCATCCTGCCCGGCCCCTCCTCCCTGTGGCTGGACGCCACCGGCCGCCGGCTGCCGGTGCCGCTCTTCCCCGGCTTCGACACGCTCGGCACCCTCGAGCACATCATGAGCACGGGGTACGAGTACACCTGGTTCGTCCTCACAAGGAAGATCATCGAGAAGGAGTTCGCGCTCTCGGGCTCGGAGCAGAACCCCGACCTCACCGGCCGCAGCGTCCGCCAGGTGCTCGGCCGGGCCCGCTCCGGAGCACCCGGCCCGGTGCGCGCGTTCATGGACAAGGGCGCCGACTTCGTCGTCGAGCGCGACCTGTCCGCCCTGGTGCGCGGCATGAACGCGCTCACCGGCGACGGCCTGATCGACGAGGCCGCCCTGCGCCGCGAGATCACCGCCCGCGACCGCGAGATCGCCAACCCCTTCACCAAGGACCTCCAGATCACCGCGGTCCGGGGCGCCCGCACCTACCTCGGCGACAAGCTGATCCGCGTCGCCCCGCCCCACCGGCTGCTGGACCCGAAGGCGGGCCCGCTGATCGCCGTGCGCCTGAACATCCTCACCCGCAAGACCCTCGGCGGCCTGGAGACCGACCTGTCCTCCCGCGTCCTCACAGCCGGCGGCGAGGCGCTGCCCGGTCTCTACGCGGCGGGCGAGGCCGCCGGCTTCGGCGGCGGGGGCATGCACGGCTACCGCTCCCTGGAGGGCACCTTCCTGGGCGGCTGCCTGTTCTCCGGCCGCACCGCCGGCCGCGCGGCGGCGAAGGCGGTGGGCTGAGGCGAGCGGGCCGACAGACCGGGACGGCCGGGCCGGGGCGGGACAGGCGACCGCGCCCGGCTCGACCCGGCCCGCCGGTGGACCGGAAACGGCGAAGGCCCCGCGGGTATCCGCGGGGCCTTCGCCTTCTCCTGTGTCCGGAGGGGGACTTGAACCCCCACGCCCGATAAAGGGCACTAGCACCTCAAGCTAGCGCGTCTGCCATTCCGCCACCCGGACAGGTGTGCGCCGCCGACCGTGGTCGTGGCGACGTGTAAACCATAGCACTGGAGCGGAGCCGGGCGATCACCCCGGCTCCTGTGCTCCGGACCTCCAAGACGGGAGGATGGGCGCGGACCCCCGCAACACGAGGAGGCAGTGTGAGCGAGCCGAACGCGACCACCACCGCGGCCGACGCGGTCAGGGGCGAGGACGAGGTCGTCGACCTGTGCCGCGATCTGATCCGGATCGACACCAGCAACTACGGCGACCACTCGGGACCGGGCGAACGGGCCGCGGCCGAGTACGTGGCGGAGAAGCTCGCGGAGGTGGGACTGGAGCCGGAGATCTTCGAGTCGCACCCGGGCCGGGCGTCGACCGTCGCCCGGATCGAGGGCGAGGACCCCTCCCGGCCCGCGTTGCTCATCCACGGGCACACCGACGTCGTCCCGGCCAACGCCGAGGACTGGACCCACCACCCGTTCTCCGGCGAGATCGCCGACGGCTGCGTGTGGGGCCGCGGAGCGGTCGACATGAAGGACATGGACGCGATGACGCTGGCGGTCGTGCGCGACCGGCTGCGCAGCGGCCGCAAGCCCCCGCGCGACATCGTGCTGGCCTTCCTCGCCGACGAGGAGGCGGGCGGTACCTGGGGGGCGAAGCACCTGGTCAAACGGCATCCGGAGCTGTTCGAGGGCGTGACCGAGGCGATCGGCGAGGTCGGCGGCTTCTCCTTCACCGTCAACGAGAAGCTGCGGCTGTACCTGGTGGAGACCGCCGAGAAGGGCATGCACTGGATGCGGCTCACCGTGGACGGCACCGCCGGACACGGCTCGATGACCAACGACGACAACGCGATCACCGAGCTGTGCGAGGCCGTCGGGCGGCTGGGCCGGCACAAGTTCCCGGTCCGGGTGACCAAGACGGTGCGCTCCTTCCTCGACGAGCTCTCCGACGCCCTCGGCGTGGAACTGGACCCGGAGAACATGGACGAGACCCTGGCCAGGCTCGGCGGCATCGCCAAGCTGATCGGGGCGACGCTGCGCAACACCGCCGCCCCGACGATGCTGGGCGCCGGCTACAAGGTCAACGTCATCCCCGGCCAGGCCACCGCCCATGTCGACGGGCGCTTCCTGCCCGGCCACGAGGAGGAGTTCCTGGCCGACCTCGACCGGATCCTGGGCCCTCGGGTGAGGCGCGAGGACGTGCACGCCGACAAGGCGGTGGAGACCGGCTTCGACGGCGCCCTGGTGGACGCCATGCAGTCCGCCCTGAAGGCCGAGGACCCGATCGCGCGGGCCGTGCCGTACATGCTCTCCGGCGGCACCGACGCCAAGTCCTTCGACGACCTGGGCATCCGCTGCTTCGGTTTCGCCCCGCTGAAGCTGCCGCCGGAGCTGGACTTCGCCGGGATGTTCCACGGAGTGGACGAGCGGGTCCCGGTGGACGGGCTGAAGTTCGGCGTGCGGGTGCTGGACCGCTTCCTGGACCAGTGCTGACCGGCGCCCGGCACCGTACGGCCCGGCCTCCCCGGTAATCGCCCGTGTGTGCGCGTGCGACCGGAACGGGTGAATGCGTCCTCGGGCCGTAGCCCGCTTCCTCCGGTGTCGTTACAGGGAGTGCGGTCCGCGGCTGGGATCGCATTGCCAACAAGGAGGAAGAATGATCAAGAAGGTCGTCGCCGTCGCGGCTGCCACCGGTGGTCTCGTGCTCGCGGGTGCGGGTGTGGCCGCCGCCGACTCCGGTGCCCAGGGCGCTGCCATCGGCTCCCCCGGTGTCATCTCCGGCAACGTCATCCAGGCGCCGATCCACGTCCCGGTGAACGTCTGCGGCAACACGGTCAGCGTGATCGGGCTGCTGAACCCCGCCTTCGGCAACTTCTGCGTCAACGACTGACGTCGCGCCCGGGCCCGCGAAGGGCCTGTGCGCGGCGGCCCCGGAGCGCGCGCCATGCGCTCCGGGGCCGCTGTTTCGGCGGGCGGGGGGTCGAGGAGTGCCTCCTGCCCGCGCACAACCCGTAGACCGCAAGCCACCCGCACATCAGAGGGCAAGGGGAAGTACACATGCGACAGGTCACAAGGAAGGGCCTGATCACCATCGCCGCGGCCGGCGGCGTGCTGGCCATGTCGGGCGGCCACGCCGCCCACGCGGACGCCGAGGCCCGGGGTGTGGCCGCGGGCTCGCCGGGCGTGCTGTCCGGCAACACCGTCCAGGCCCCCGTGCACGCGCCGGTGAACGCCTGCGGCAACACCGCGACCGTCGGTGGCGGCCTCAACCCGGCCTTCGGCAACAAGTGCGCCAACGTGGACGACCACCACGGCGGCCACCACCAGGGCGACCGCGACCTGCACCGGGGCGGGCACGAGGGCGGCCACCAGCAGGGCGGCCACCAGGAGGACCACGGCGGGCAGCACTGGGAGCAGGGCGGCGAGGAGCATGGCAAGAGCCACGGCCGGAAGCAGCACGAGAAGCACGCCGGCGACGGCGGCGCCAGGGCCGAGGGTGTGGCCGCGGGCTCGCCGGGCGTGCTGTCCGGCAACACCGTCCAGGCGCCGATCCACGTCCCGGTGAACGTCTGCGGCAACTCCGTGAACGTGGTGGGTGCGCTCAACCCGGCCGCCGGCAACGAGTGCGCCAACGTGAGCGACCACAAGCCGTCCCCGGAGAAGCCCGGACCCGAGCACCCGGAGAAGCCGAAGCCGGAGAAGCCCGGACCCGAGCAGCCGGAGAAGCCCGAGCCGAAGGAGCCCAAGCAGCCGGAGAAGAAGGACGAGCCCCGTGCCGAGGCCCCCGGGAAGCCCGCCCCCCAGGTCATGGGCGGCGAGCTGGCCCAGACCGGCAGCAGCGGGATGGGCGCGGTCGTCCCGGTCGGCGCCGGGGTGCTGCTCGGCGGCGCCCTGCTCTACCGGCGCGCCCGCGCCATGCGGGGCTGACAGGCGCCAGGGGCCACGCCAGGGACCACAGCCGGAAGCACGACGAGGAGCGGGCTCCGCCCCTTACAGGGGTCGGGGTCCGCTCCTTCCGCCTTCCGCGTCACCAGGTGGCGCGCAACTGGCGGATGATCCGCCGCCGCAGCCGCACCTGGCGGCTGCCGTCGGAGTTGAGCCTGAGGCGGTCCAGTTCCCAGTGTCCGTACTCGGCGTGTTCGGTCAGCAGACGTGTGGCGGCCTTGCGGGAGACCCCGCGCGGGACGTACACATCACGAAATTCGTATTCCGGCATCACATCTATTGTGCGTGCGGGGCCCCGGTACGGATAGCGTCTGCACTATGTCTGATGCTGCGCAGCCCGGTGCTGCCGAGGTACGAGCCGCCGCCGAAGCGTTGAAGACCGCGCTGGACCGTCACCTCGAAGCCGTCGAACGACGGTCCGCCGAGGGGGGCTCGGGCGCCGGGGCCGCCCGGGCCGAGGCCGCCGTCCACGCCGCCTTCGACGAACTCGCCGCGGCGGGCGAGGCGTACGACGAGCTGTTGTACGACGTCTACGACGAGGTCACACCCTTCGAGATCCCGGGCGGCGACACCATGCCCGCCTACGCCGGGCCGGAGGAGCCCAGCACTCTCAGCGTCCTCATCCGCCGCGACTACACGGTGGTGGAGCCGCGGAGGCTGATGGCCCAGGCGCAGCGCGTCACCGCGCTCGACCCGGACTCGGCCGACGCGGACGAGGAGGCGCTGGAGGGCCCCTTCGCCGGGAGCGGGGTGCACGCCGCCCTCAGTGTGCTGTTCGGCGAGTACGAGCCCGACGAGATCGCCACCCGGCACGAGGAGTTCGGCCTGGAGGAGGGCGACTCCACGCTCTGGGTGATCGCGGGCGACGAGCCCGCCGAGCCGGGGGAGTGGCTGGGCTCGCCCTTCGAGGGGGCCGACCCCGAGCAGGTCGTGTGCCGTTTCGACGTCAGCGCCGTCTTCGACGAGGAGGAGGACCTCTACGGCGAGGACGGAGGCCCCGGGCCGGTGGCTCGGGCCGCGGACTGACCCGGGCCCGCTCCCGCCGCCGGCGGGTCAGTCCGCGGCCTCCCGCGGCGGGGCCGCCTGCGCCGCCTGCGCGCGCAGCAGCGTGCGCAGACGTGTCGTGCGCTCCGGGGCCGGGATACGCTCCACCGCCCGCGGCAGCGCCTGGTCCACACCGTGCACCACGGACAGATGCCGCTCGCCGCGGCCGAACGCCGTGTACACCCAGGCGCGGTTGAGGGCCGGGACCGCGTCGCCCGGAAGCACCACCACGGCCGCCGGCCAGCGCGTCCCGGCGGCCTGGTGGGCGGTGATCGCCCAGCCGTGCCGCACCGTCCGCGCCACCCGCCCGCGCGGGACGGTGACGGCGCGGCCGGAGCAGTCCAGACGCAGCCCTTCCTCGTCCCCCGACACCACCGTGCCCAGCGCGGTGTGCCCGGGGACGGGGGAGTGGGCCACCCGGTCGCCCGGGTCGAAGCCGCCGAACCGGCCGGGGCCGGGGTTGAGCCGCTCCTTGAGCGCGGCGTTGAGCACCCGGGTGCCCGCGGCGCCGCCGTGGCCGGGCGTGATCACCTGCGTCAGCCCGGCGGGCACCCCCAGCGCCCGCGGCACCGAGTCGGCGACGAGCTGCACCGTGCGGTGCACCGCCTCCCCGGCGTCGCGCACCGGGACGATCACCACCTCCCGGCCGGGCGCCTCCACCTGGTTCAGCTCGCCGATCCCGATGCCCGAGACCAGTTCGCCGACCGGCCCGGGATCGGGGGTGCGGGAGACCACCTGCGGGCAGACACGCGCCGCCAGCAGATCGGCCAGCACCTGGCCGGCCCCCGCCGAGCCGAGCAGGTGCGGATCGCCGCTGAGGACCAGCCGCGCACCGTCCGGCACCGCCTCGACCAGCATCGCCGCGCGTTCGGCGTCGAGCTGGGGGGCGTCCAGCACGGCGAGCAGGTCCAGCGCGTACGCACCCTCCTCGTCGCGCCCCGGGCCCTCCCGGCCGGCCAGCAGCCCGTCGACGGTGACGGCCGCCGGGCCCGGGCCGTCCCCGTCCGGGCCGTCCCCCGGATCGCCGCCCCGGCCGCTCTCGCCGCCGCCTTCGGCCTCCAGCAGCGCCGCCAGCCGCCGCCTGCCGTCCTCGCTGTGCGCGGCGGCGTAAGCCCGCAGCCCCAGCGCCCGGGCCGCGGCCACCAGCGCCGCCGGCTCGACGCGGGCGGCCTCGCCGCCGGTGTGCGCCACCAGTCCGCTGCGGGCGGCGGCGCGCACCAGCTCGGCCGCGGAAGGACCGGGCGTCCCGCCCGCGGCCTCCTCCCAGCGGGCCGCCTCCTCCTCGCCGGGCGGGGTGAAGGTGCTGCTCAGCCGGGCCAGGCCCTCGGCCAGGCTCTCCTCGGCCAGCGCGTGGCGCTCCAGGCCGATGAGCAGCCGTACGGGCCGCCCGCCCTCTTCCTCCTCGTCCCCCCCGGCACTCC
>NZ_JAKMAY010000214.1:0-10104 GCF_022015835.1 Streptomyces sp. ICN903
CCGAAGGCCCTTCCCCCGCCGCCGCCCCGCGGCGCGGCTTCGGGCGCCCGACCGCCGCCCGTGCCTGGCGCGCCCGGGTCTCGGCCGTCCTCACCGCCGCCACCGTCCTGGCCGCGCTGCTGGTGCCGGTGTTCTTCCCCCTGGACCAGCAGGCCGTCGACCTCGCGGCCAAACTCCGGCCTCCCTCCTGGGAGCACCCCTTCGGCACCGACGAACTGGGCCGCGACCTGCTGTTGCGCTGCCTCCACGGACTGCGCGTCTCGCTGCTGGTCGGCGTGGTCGCGGCCCTGGTGGCCACGGTCGTCGGCATCGCGGTGGGCGGCCTGGCCGGGGCGCTGGGCGGGCGCACCGACCGGCTGGTGATGCGGGTCGTGGACGTCTTCGCCTCCGTGCCCCACCTGCTCCTGGGCATCTTCGTGGTGGCGATGTTCCGGCCCGGAATCTGGCCGGTCATCGCCTCCGTCGGTCTCACCCACTGGCTGTCCACCGCCCGCATCGTCCGCGCCGAGACCCACTCCCTGCGCAACCGCCCGTACGTGGACGCCGCGATATCCGGCGGCGCCTCGCGGTGGCGGGTGGCCGTACGCCATCTGCTGCCCGGCGTCCTGCCGCAGGCCGGGCTGGCGGCCGTGCTGATGGTGCCGCACGCCATCTGGCACGAGTCCGCGCTGTCCTTCCTGGGCCTGGGCATCCCCGCCCACCAGGCCAGCCTCGGCACCATGGCCGAGGCCGCGCGCGGCTCGCTGCTCGCCGGAGCCTGGTGGCCCACCCTCTGGCCGGGCCTGTTCATCGTCGTACCCACCCTCGCCATCGCCGGACTCGCCGGCGCCTGGCGCGAGCGGATCAACCCGCGCGTCCGATCGGAGCTGACGCTGTGACGGCCCGACTGTCCGTACAGGAGCTGTCCGTACGCTTCCCGCTGCGCGGCGGGCGCACCGTCGCCGCCGTGACGGGGGTCTCCTTCGACCTGGCTCCCGGCGAGTGCCTGGCCCTGGTGGGGGAGAGCGGCTGCGGCAAGTCGGTACTGGCCTCCGCGCTGCTGGGGCTGCTGCCCGGCAACGCCCGGGTGGGCGGTGCGGCCCTGCTGGACGGCCTGGACCTGCTCACCGCGGGGGAGAGGGAGCTGGCCCGGCGTGTGAGGGGCCGCCGTATCGCCCTGGTGCCGCAGAGCCCCGCCTCGCACCTCACCCCCGTGCGCACCGTCCGCTCCCAGCTGGAGGAGACGGTGCGGGAGCTGACCGGCACACACGGGCCGAAGCTGCGCGGGGCCGCCGAGGCGGCGGCCGAACGCGCGGCGTTCCCCGCCGACCACCTCGACCGGTACCCGCACCAGCTCTCCGGCGGCCTCGCCCAGCGCGCCGCCACCGCCCTCGCCCTCGTCGGCGAGGCCCCGCTGCTGATCGCCGACGAACCGACCACCGGCCTGGACCGCGACCTGGTGGACCGCACCGCGGACGAACTGCGCCACCACGTGGACGCCGGCCGCGGCCTGCTCGTCATCACCCACGACCTGGCCGCCGCCGAGCGCATCGCGGACCGGGTCGCGGTGATGTACGCCGGGCGCATCGTCGAACTCGCCGAAGCCGCGGACTTCTTCGGCACACCCGGCCCCCGGCACCCGTACGCCCGCGGGCTGCTGGAGGCGCTGCCCGAGAGGTCCTTCACCCCCATCCCCGGCATGCCGCCCGAGCTGGACGACCTGCCCGGCGGCTGCGCCTTCGCCCCGCGCTGCGACCGCGCCACCGGCGCCTGCGCCGCCGTGCCCGCCCTGGCCGGATCCCGCGCCGGAGCGGTGGCCTGCCACCACGCGTACTCCCACGCCCCGGAGACCGCCGATGCCTGAGCCGACGTCCAAAGCGATGCCCGAACCGATACCCGGACCGATACCCGGACCCACGCATGAGCCGGTGCCCGGATTCGCGCTGGAACTGCGCGGTATCACCGCCGGGTACGACCGCCGCGCCCCCGTACTGCACGGGGCGTCCCTGACCGTGGGCGACGGCGAGGCCGTCGGGCTGCTCGGCCCCAGCGGATGCGGCAAGTCCACCCTCGCCCGCGTCGCCGCCCTGCTCCACCGGCCGCGGGCGGGCACCGTGCGGCTGGCCGGACGGACGGTGTACGGCTTCCGCCACCGCGCCCCCCGCGGGCTGCGCACGACCGTCGGCGTCGTCTTCCAGCAGCCCCGCCTCGCCGCCGACCCCCGCCTCACCCTCGCCGACCTGATCGCCGAACCCCTGCGCGCCACCGGCCGCCGGGCCGAGATCCCCGGCCGGCTGCCCGCGCTGGCCGCCTCCGTCGGCCTCGGCGGCGACCTGCTCGCCCGCCGCCCGCACGAGGTCAGTGACGGCCAGCTCCAGCGCGCCTGTCTGGCCCGCGCGCTCGTCCTGCGCCCCCGGCTGCTGATCTGCGACGAGATGACCGCCATGCTCGACGCCTCCACCACCGCCGCCCTCGTCGCCGCCGTGGAGGAGTACCGCCGCGAACACGGCACGGCGCTGCTCGCGGTCGGCCACGACCGGGTGCTGCTGGAGCGCTGGTGCGACAGGACGGTCGAGTTCGGGGCCCTCCTGCCGCGGTGACGCACCGCGGGCGGGTCACCCCCGGGCCGTCACCCCAGGACCAGGTTGGCCGCCAGGGCGAGCATCACGACGCCGATCACCAGGTCCACCACCCGCCAGGTACGGGGGCTGTCGAGCACGCCCGACAGCCCCCTGGCGCCGTAGCCGAGAGCGGAGAACCACACCACGCTGCCCGTCACCGCCCCGGCGGCGAAGACCCACCGGGCGTCGGGGCCCTGCTGGTTGGCGAGGCTGCCCAGCAGCACCACGGTGTCGAGGTAGACATGGGGGTTGAGGAAGGTCAGGGCCAGGGTGGTGGTGATCACCGACCTCCGCGACCGGGCGGCGTCGGCTTTCAGCGAGGCGGGTCTCACCGCGGAGACGAAGGAGCGCACCGCCCACCACGCCAGGTAGGCGGCTCCCGCCCACCGCAGCACCTCCAGGGCGCCGGGGAAGCGGGACACCAGCGCCCCGATCCCCGCGGTGCCGCCGAGGATCAGCACGACGTCGCCGGCCGTGCACAGCGCCACCACCGCCCCGACGTGCTCCCGGCGGATGCCCTGCCGCAACACGAAGGCGTTCTGCGCGCCGATGGCGATGATCAGAGCCAGGCCGGCCGCGAGCCCGGCACTCCAGGTACCCCACATGGCCCTGACGCTAGCCAGCCTCATGGATACAGACAAATGAAAAGAATGACGGATGCGTTAGATTTGCTTCATGAACTTCGAGCATCTGCGCGCCTTGGCCGCGATCATCGACGAGGGGACCTTCGAGGCCGCCGCGGACCTGCTCGGGATCAGCCCCTCGGCCGTCAGCCAGCGCATCAAGGCCCTGGAGAACTCCGTGGGCCAGACGGTGGTGCGCCGGGGCGTGCCGTGCGCCCCCACCGAGGCCGGAGCGGTGCTGCTGCGCATGGCACGCCAGGTGCAGGTGCTGGAGGCGGAGACCCGGCGCGCGCTGGGCAACGGGGTCTCCTCCCGGGCGGTGACACCGGTGGCCGTCAACGCCGACTCCCTGATCACCTGGTTCGTGCCAGTTCTCCACGAGGCCGCCGGCTGGACGGACACCACGCTGGACCTGCACGTGGAGGACCAGGACCACAGCAGCCGGCTCCTGCGCCAGGGGGACGTCATCGCAGCCGTCACCGCCGACCCCGCACCGGTCAACGGGTGCCGCGTCGAGCGGCTGGGCTTCATGCGCTACGTGCCCGTGGCCGCCCCCGCGCTGCACCGGCGGTTCACCACAGCGGCCGGCGTCGACTGGGCGGGCATGCCCATGCTGGAGTTCAACGCCAAGGACGACCTGCAGCGCCAGGTGCTCCGCTCCCGGAGCGTCGACCGGCTCCCGCCCACGCACACCATCCCCTCGTCCGAGGGGTTCCTCGCGGCCCTGAGGGCGGGCCTGGGGTGGGGCATGATCCCGGAGCTCCAGCTGAGCACGGAACTCGCCGACGGGACGCTGATCCTGCTCGAGGAGCAGGCCCACCGCGACGTCGCCCTCCACTGGCAGACCTGGTCGCTGGAGTCCGAGCGGCTGAACCGCATCACCGCGGCCGTCCGCGCGGCCAGCCGGCGGCGGTTGCGCACCGCCCGGCAGGACGACCGGACCACCGCGCCGGGAAGGCCGTGACCGCCGGCGCGCCCGGCGCCGCACCCGGCCGGGCCCCGTCCCGGCCCCGGGCTCAGGACGCGGCCGCGACCACGGTGATCGTCGTGGCCACGGCGACCGCGGCCCGCACATCGCGGATCGCCCGGCGGACGCTGTCGCCCACCCGGTTGCCCTCGGCGATCCCGGCCATACGCGGCTCGACCTGCTTGCGGGGCAGGCCGGGGAACGCCTGCCGGTACAGCTCCGCCGCGTGCAGCAGGGCGACCAGGGCGGCGGTACGGTCGTCGGGGTCCGCGCCGCCGACGACCACGGAGGCCAGTCGCTCGCGCACCTCCCGCTCCACCGAGCCGTCCGCCTCCGGATAGCGCCGCACGGGGAAGAGGCCGAGGACGCGAACCCGCTCCTCGGCGACCAGGCCGCGCCCGCACAGGCTCTCCACCGCCGCCCGGACGGACTTGGCCTGATCCTTGGCCAGCCAGTCGGAGGCCTTCCTCCGCTTCCCGCCACCGGTCCAGTCGGCGATCCGCTCCAGGCGCCCGTCGAGCAGGGGGACACCGGTCGGGGTGCGGTCGGCGACCTCCAGCCGTCCGCCGTCGACGGTCACCCGCCCGGCCATGACCAGATCCAGCAGGATGCCGCCCGCCACGCCCCAGCCCGTGGAGGCCCCGTCCTTCGTCGCACCGGAGGCGTCGTCCAGCGACAGCAGCATGATCTCCTCGCCCAGCGTGACACCCACCGGCGGCCCCCTGCTCTCCGTATCGACTCTCCGCACAGCTCCTTTCGGTGAAGGACGCGCCCACGCGCATGCGCGGTTGCCCCCTGCGGCGCGGGAATCCCCCACCGCCGCACTTGTTGGGACGTACATGGTCAACGAAGCGCTGCGCACCGTCCGCCTGTCGGTCCTGGACCGCTCCCTGACCCGGAAGGGGGAGGGCGCGGACGAGGCCCTGCGAGCCACCGTGCGCTTCGCCCGGGAGACCGAGGCGCTGGGCTACCACCGCTTCTGGGTGGCCGAGCACCACGGGGTCCCCGGCGTGGCCGGGTCCGCGCCGACCGTGCTCGCCGCCGCCGTAGCCTCGGCCACCGGCCGTATCCGGGTCGGGACGGGCGGGGTGATGCTGCCCAACCACCGGCCGCTGGTGGTCGCCGAGCAGTTCGGGGTGCTGGAGTCGCTGTTCCCAGGACGGATCGACGCCGGCCTGGGCCGCTCGGTCGGCTTCACCGGCGCGGTGCGGCGGGCGCTGGGGGCGCAGAAGGAGGCCGCCGACCGGTTCGGCGACGACCTGGACGAACTGCTGGACTGGTTCACCGGCGACGGAGCGCGGGGGGTGCGGGCCGTGCCCTCCCAGGGGCTCAGGGTGCCGGTGTTCGTGCTGGCCACGGGTTCGGGGGCACAGGCGGCAGCCGAACGCGGGCTGCCGCTGGTGATCGCCCCGGTGCGCGGCGAGGAGCGGATGCTGCGCGCGATCGCCGGCTACCGCGCGGCCTTCCGGCCCTCCGCCTCGGCCCCGGAGCAGTACCGCAGGCCGTACGTGGTCGTCTCGGTGAGCGCGGCGGCGGGCGCCACCGCCGCCGAGGCGGAGGCGCTGCACGCCCCGGAGGCATGGGCGACGGTCGTCTCCCGCACCCGGGGCGTCTTCCCGCCGCTGGAGCCGGCGGGCGAAGTGCTGGAGCGGGAGATGACCGACCGCGAGCGCACCCTGTTCGCCGAGGCCCGCCGCTCGCGGATCGGCGGGACCGGGCAGGAGACGGCCGAAGCGCTCGCCGGGCTGGCCCGGCGCAGCGGCGCCGACGAACTGCTGATCACCCTGGGCACCCACGACCACGGGCGGCGACTGGACTCCTACCGCCGGCTGGCCCGGTCGGCGGGCCTGAGCCCCGCCGGCCGGTGACTGGGGCCCGGCGCCGGCCGTGCCCGGGAACGCCGTACCCGGAACGCCGTGCGCCGGCAGCCGGGCCGTGCGGACGGGACGGAGCCCCGGCCGCACGGCCCGGCGCCGCTCACTCCGGCGCGCCGGCGCTACGGCCGCACGATGCCGCGCGCCACCCCCAGATCCACCAGGTCCTGCGGACGCAGCCGCAGTTCGCCGGCCGTCTCGCGGACGTGCTCCGGGCCGCGCTTGAGGATGGCCGCGGCCGACTCCGGGGCGATGACGGAGAAGTAGCAGTCCGGGGTGACCCAGGTGTTCTCCGGCGCCGCCAGCGCCAGCGCCCCGCCCGAGCCGCCCTCGCCGACCACCAGGGTCGTCACCGGAACCCGGGCCTCGGCCACCGCCGCGAAGAGGTCCGCGATGGCCGCGCCCGCGCCGGAGCGCTCGGCCGCCTCGTCGTTGGCCGCGCCCGGGGTGTCCACCAGGGTGAGCACCGGGATGCCCAGCCGGTCGGCCAGCCGGATCAGCCGGGTGGCGGTGCGGAAGCCCGCCGGCAGGGTCGGCGTGCCGCACTGGGCGGCGTAGGCGACGGTGCGGCCGTTCCTGCGCCCGAAACCACAGCGCATCCCCGGGTCGGTGCCGCCGCAGCGGTCGCCCGACATCTCCTCACGGACCTCGAAGTAGGCGTCCAGATAGGCGTCCGCGCGCGGCCGGCGGGCGGAGCGGGCCCGTTCCACCGCCTCCCAGCCCGTCTCCGGCAGGCCCTGCGCGCCCGCACCGCCCAGCGCGCGCGGCGGCTCGGCGGGACCGCCCGCGGCGGCGGGGGAGCCGTCGGGGGAGGAGAGCAGGGACAGCCAGCGGCCCAGGACCTCGGGCAGCTCCCGCGGTGCCACGACCCGGTCGACCTGCCCGGCCGCCAGTTTCTCCTCGGCGCCGTACGCGGCCGGGTCGGCGTCCGGCGGGCGCACCCGGGAGCCGGCGAAGGCGACCTGGGCGCCCGGCAGGGCCAGCACCACGTCGGAGCCGGCGCCCAGCGTCGCCCAGCCGCCGCCGGTCGTCGGATCCCGTACGACGGCGATCTGGGGCAGGCCCGCCGCCCGGGTCAGCGCCGACTGCCGTGCCACGCGCTGGAGTTGGACCAGGGCCCGCATGCCCTCCTGCATACGGCTGCCGCCGGTCGCCGTCAGCGAGACCACCGGCAGCCGCGCCCGGCGGGCGTGCCGGTGGGCGGCCTCGATGCGGTCGCCGGTGCGCTGCCCGAGGGAGCCGCCGAGGAAGGCGAACTCGAAGGCGATCAGGACCGCCGGAACGCCGCCGACCGTGCCGGTGCCGCACACCACCGACTCGTGCTCGCCGGTGCGCTCGTGCGCGCGGGCCAGCGCCCGGCCGTAGCCCTCCCAGTCGATCGGCCCGTCCCCGTAAGTGCCGGCGGCGGCGCCTCCGCCTCCGCCCCCGCCGGTGCCGGGCAGCTCGGTGAAGCCGTCGGCCACCGCGTCGATCACCGCCCGGGCCGGCAGCCGCCCGCCCGGCGCCTTCGGTCCCTCCCCGGCCGGCCGCTCAGCCACGGCCCAGCTCCCGCTTCATGACCTTGCCCATGTCGTTGCGGGGCAGGGCGTCGGTGAACCGCACGACCCGGGGCCGCTTGTGCGGCGTGAGCCGCCGCGCCACATGGTCGATCAGCTCCCGCTCGGTGGGACGCTGCCCACCGGACGGCACCACCCATGCCGCGATCCGCTCGCCCAGATCCGGGTCGGGCTCGCCGACGACCGCCGCCTCGGCGACGCCGGGATGGCCCAGCAGGCAGTTCTCGATCTCCCCGGCGCCGATCCGGTAACCGCCGCTCTTGATCAGGTCCGTCGCCCTGCGGCCCACGATCCGGTAGAAGCCGTCGGCGTCCCGGGTGGCCATGTCGCCGGTGCGGAACCAGCCGCCCGCGAAGGCCTGCGCGGTGGCGTCCGGCCGGTGCAGGTACTCGGTGAACAGGTTGGGCCCGCGCACCTGGATCTCGCCCACGGTCTCGCCGTCGCCACCCTCGATGCGCCGCCCCTCGTCGTCCACCAGCCGTACGTCCACACTGGGCAGGGGCACGCCCACGGTGCCGGCGCGGCGTTCGCCGTCCGCCCGCACGCTGGTGATCATCAGAGTCTCGGTCATCCCGTAGCGCTCGACGACGCGCTGTCCGGTCGCGGCCGTGATCCGCTCGTGGTCGTGCAGGGGCAGCGCGGCCGAGCCGGACACCAGCAGCCGGGCCCCGCGCAGGGCCTCGGCCAGCCGGGCGCCCCCCTCCCCGCCCCCCTCTTCTCCGGCCTCGCCGCCGGCCTCCAGGGCCTCGGCCAGCCGGTGGTACATCGTCGGCACCCCGAACACCATGGTGCCGCCCTCCTCCAGCGCCGCCGCGACGGCCTCGGGCGAGAAACGGCCCAGATGGCGCAGCGTGCCGCCGCGCCGCAGCGGGCCCAGTACGCCCAGGACCAGCCCGTGCACGTGGAACAGCGGCAGCGCGTGCACCAGCACGTCGTCGCCCGTCCACCGCCAGACGTCGGCCAGGTCGTCCAGCGTGCTCGCGATCGCGCGGCGCGGCACCACCACGCCCTTGGGCGGCCCGGTGGTGCCGGAGGTGTAGACGATCAGCGCCGGGCCGTTCTCGTCGGGCGCGGCCGTGGTGCCGTCGGGGCTGGGATCGGCAGCGGGCTCCAGAACGACGTCGGTGCGCGGCAGCGCGTCCAGCGCCGGGGGCAGCTCGTCGCCGGGAGCGGCCAGCACCCGGGTGGGCGTGCTGTCGGTGAGTATGTGGGCCAGCTCCTCCTCGCCGATGCGCGGGTTGACGGGCACGGCGGGAACCCCGGCCAGCAGCGCGGCCAGGACGCCGACGCAGGTGTGCGGCGAGGGAGTCGCCCACACCGCCACCCGGCCGGCCTCGGCGATCTCCAGGGCGAGCGCGTGCGCGGCCCCGGCCAGCCGGCCGTAGTCGATCACCCGGTCGCCGAAGTGCAGCGCGGGCTTGTCCGGCGCCTGGTACAGGCTGGGGAAGAGTGCGGGCACCCGGGGCTCCTCGTCTGGTTCACGGCCGTGCGGTCGGTCTCCAGGGTGCCTACCCAACCGGACGGGCGCAGCCCGGGGCGCCCGGTGTGATCTCAGTCGCCCGCGGCGCCGGGGAAGAGCGTGGTGAACGCCTCGGCCGGATCCGCGAACCCGCGGGTGAACGGCGAGTCGAAGTACCAGACCAGGAAGAGCAGGAACGCGATCAGCGCGGTGAACAGGCCGGCCAGCACCAGCTCCCGGCCCGAGCGCTGGATCTGCAGCGCGAACACCATGCCCACCGCGATCACGGCGCCCGACACCAGGCCGAGCCACACCACACCGGGCAGCGTCGGCTCGGCGCCCTGCGACCGGGCGGTACGGGCCTCGTCCGCCAGGGCCACCTGGTCCACCAGGGCCTGGTACGTCTGCGCCTCGCGTACGGTGACCGGCTCGTGGCCGATGACGGTCCGCCGCAGGTCCGCCAGGAGCGCCGTGCCGCGTTCGGTCGTCCCGCCGTGCTCGGCCATGTGCGGCCATTCCACCGCGACCGTGTGGCGGACGTACGCGTCGACGCCGTCGCGGACGCGGTCGCGGACCGCGGCGGGGTAGGCCTGGGCGCGCTCACGCACCTCGTACAGCGCCTGGGCCTCCTGGCGCGTCCACTCCTCCGCGGCGGAGCGTCCCTCCCAGACGCCCGCGATGGCCAGACCGAGGACGATCGCGTACACCACGCCGATCATCATCGTCATGTACTCGATGACGTCGGGCGTCTCGGACGGGTCGTCGTCCTCGCCCGCCCGGCGCCGCCGCAGCAGGATGACGGTCACAACGACGGCACAGGAGACGGCGACGGCGAGGAACAGGAAGAGCCAGTCGGTCACGGGGGGCTCCTTCGGGCCTTCGGTATCGAGGTCAGCGGGATCGGGAACCGGAGCGCGGGCGCAGCACGGCGGCGGCCAGCACGGCCGGGGTGAGGACCAGCAGGGCGCGTCCGGTCAGAGGCAGCCCCGAGTCGGGCCGGTGGCGCCTGGCCCCGGGGTGGGGGG
>NZ_JAKMAY010000215.1:0-10089 GCF_022015835.1 Streptomyces sp. ICN903
GCCGGGGAGGCTGTCATGCGACTCCTCCTGCGAGTCGGGGTGCGGGGCGGGCGAGGACGACGGCCGCGAGCAGTACGACGACGGCGAAGTCGCCGTATCCGTCGACGTAGTAGTTGGCGTACTGCTGCACCAGGCCGACGGCGAGCGCGGAGAGCGCCACACCGGGGATGGAGCCCATGCCGCCGATGACCACCACGACGAAGGCGAACACCAGCAGCGAGGTGCCCTGGTGGGGTGAGAGCGAGCCGAAGTAGAGCCCGCCGAGGACGCCCGCCAGCCCGGCGAGGGCGCCGCCGATGGCGAAGACGAGGGTGAAGGCGCGGGTGACGTCGATGCCCAGGGCGGTGACCATCGCCCGGTCCTCCACGCCCGCCCGCACGATCAGTCCGTAGCGGGTGCGGGACAGGAAGAGGTTGACGGCCGCCAGTACCGCGAGGGCCACCGCGATCAGCACGAAGCGGCTGACCGGCACCTGCGCGCCCAGTACCCCGACGGTGCCCGACAGCGCGTCGGGGACGGGGAAGGGGCGGGAGTCCGCGCCCCAGACGGCCTGGACGAGCGCGGGAACGGCCAGCGAGAGGCCGACGGTGACCAGGATCTGCTCGCGGGGACGGCCGTAGAGGCGGCGGATGAGGACGAGTTCGACGACGATCGCCAGCAGTGCGCCGGTGACGGTGCCGACCAGTGCGGCCAGCGCCAGCCCGCCCGTGCCGCCGACGGTCTCGGCGGTGCGCCAGGCCGCGTACGCCGAGACGGTGAGGAAGGCGCCGTGGGCGAAGTTGAGGACGTCCATCAGGCCGAAGATCAGGGCGAGGCCGGAGGCGATGAGGAAGTACAGGGCGCCCAGGCCCAGTCCGGTGAGGGTGAGCAGGACCAGCGTGCTCATCAGGTGGCCTCCTTGGTCGCGTGCTCGCGCTGTTCCCGCTCCTCGGGCCGCTCCCCGGCCTTCTCCTCGGGCTGCTCCTCGGGCTGCTGTCCGGACCGCTCCGGCGGCTCGTGGCGGCCGACGCCGAGCAGGCTCGTGGTGCGTTCGCGGTCGGCGAGGAGTTCGGCCGCGTCGCCGGTGTGGACGGTGCGGCCCGCGTCCAGCACCACGGCGTCGCGCGCCAGTCGGCGTACGACGGCCAGGTTCTGTTCGACGAGCAGCACGGGGACGCGTTCGGCGGCGCGCTGGAGCACCTCGGCGACCTCGGTGACGACGCGGGGCGCGAGTCCCTTGGTCGGCTCGTCGACGATGACCAGGCGGTTGTCGTTGAGCAGGGCGCGGGCGAGGGCGACCATCTGCTGCTGGCCGCCGGAGAGGGTGCCCGCCCGCTGCGCGCGCCGGGCCTTCAGCTCGGGGAAGAGGTCGTGGACGAGGTCGTAGTGGTGGGGGCCGCCGGCGCGTTCGGCGAGGGTGAGGTTCTCGGCGACGGTGAGGGAGCCGAACACCCCGCGGTCCTCGGGCACGTAGCCGACGCCGCGCCGCACCACGGTGTGGGTGCGGTGGCCGGTGACGTCCTCGCCGTCCAGGCGGACGGTGCCGCCGGTGATCTCGCCCTCCTCGGGCAGCAGGCCCAGCACGGCGCGGACGGTGGTGGTCTTGCCGACGCCGTTGCGGCCCAGCAGGGCGGTGGTGCCGGTGGGGGCGACGTCGAAGCCGACGCCCTGGAGGATGCTGGACTGGCCGATGCGCACCCGCAGGCCGCGCACGGACAGGATGGGCGGTGGGCTCTCGTGCCCGGCCGGTGTGCTCACAGTTCCTCCCCCACGTACGCCTCCTGGACGGTCGGGTCGGCCATCACCGCGTCGGGGGTGCCGGTGGCCAGCAGGGTGCCGTGGTGCATCACGGCCACCCGGTCGGCCAGGCCGAGCAGGATGTCCATGTGGTGCTCGACCATCAGCACGGTGCGGCCCTCGGTGCGGTGCAGGGTGCGGACGACGTCGGTCAGCTCGCCGACCTCCTCGGCGGCGACGCCCGCCATGGGCTCGTCCAGGAGCATCAGACGGGGTCCGCCCGGGGAGGAGCCGCCCTGCGCGAGGGTGGGGGCGAGCAGCACCGCGAGCTCCAGCTTGCGCTTGTCGCCGTGGGACAGGCCTCCGGCGAGGTCGCCGGCGCGGTGGGCGAGCCGTACGCGCTCCAGTACGCCCCGCACGCCCTGCCCGTCCTCCGCGACCCGCTTCGCGCCGGCCGCGCGGGCGGCCAGGGCGACGTGCTCGGCCACGGTCATGGTCGGGAAGACGGAGGAGGACTGGAAGGTGCGGCCCAGCCCGCGGCGGGCGCGGCGGTGGGGCGGCAGGCCGGTGATGTCGGCGCCGTCCAGGCGGACGGTGCCCGCGGTGGGGCGGGTGATGCCGGAGACGAGGTTGAACAGGGATGTCTTGCCGGCGCCGTTGGGGCCGATGACGGCGACGAACTCCCCTTCCTCCACGGCCAGTTCGATCCCGTCGACGATGGTCGCCGCACCGACGGACCAGCTCAGTCCGCTCAGTTCGAGGACAGGTGCCACAGCCGTCAGCCGATCTTCTTCTCGGTGGGGGCGACTTCCCGCGCGTCGGCGGTGAGGACCACCTTCGGCGCGTCGCCGTCGAACTCCGCCTGGAACATGGGCTGGAGCAGGGCGTGGTCGCTCGCGCGGACGGTGTTCTCGCCCTTGATGCCCGCGAAGGTGTGGCCCTCCAGGGCCTCGACCATGGCGTCGGTGTCGCCGTCGGCCCCGGCCTCGCGGACGGCCTGGGCGACCATCTGGGCGGCGTTGAAGCCGTCGGGGGTGAACAGGTCGGTCTTCCAGCCCTTCTTCCCGAAGTACTCCTCGACGGCCTTCGCCTCGGGGTTGTCGATGGCGCCGGGCACGTAGTGGGCCAGGAGGGTGACCTTGTCGCGGGCCTTGCCGAAGACGGGGTAGCTGGCGCGGCTGTCGAGCCCGGTGACGACGGTGGCGGCGTCGAGCACGCCCTGCTGGTCGAGGGTGGTCCACATCGACTGGGCGGTGTCGCCGGCCCAGGCGACGAAGACCATGTCGGGCTTCGCGGCCTTGACCTTGGTGGCGGTCGGGGTGAGGTCGGTGGCACTGGGCGGGGCGAGGACGGAGTCCACGGTGGTGCCGCCGGTGCCGAGCACGCTCTCGACGGCGGCCACGTTGGCCTGGCCGAAGGCGTTGTCCTGGGCGAGGACGACGACCTTCTTCCCCTTGCCGCTCCCGCCTTCCGCGCCGTCCTCCTGCTTCATGAGGATCTGCTGGGCGGTGGCCACGTCCTGGAAGGTCTGGCGACCGGAGCGGAAGGTGTACTTGTTGGCGCCGGTGACGGCGTCGGTGGCGGCGGGGCCGGAGATGTAGAGGATCTTGTTCTGGGCGGCGACCGGCGCGATCTGGGTCGCGACACCGGAGGCGGCCGTGCCGGCGATGATCCGCACGCCCTGGCCGGCGCTCTTCTTGGCCAGCGACACGCCCTTGGCGGGGTCGCCGCCGTCGTCGTACCTGCTGACCTTGATCTCGACGCCGTCGATCCTGCCCGTGCCGTCGGTGGCGTGGTCGAGTCCCGCCTCGAAGCCCTGGAGGTACTGCTCGCCGTAGGAGGCCAGCGGGCCGCTGGTGGAGGTGATCAGGGCGACCTCGACCTCCTTCGCTCCCCCGTCGCCGGAGGCGGTGGAGCCGGGGCTGGAGCAGGAGGTGGCGAGTGCGGCTGCCACGGCTGCCGCGGCGAGGGGGGTGATGGCGGGTCTGCGCATGGCGGGAGGGCTCCTCGGCGGATCGTGTACGGGCCACCGGTGGGTGGCCGGCTCGCGGTGGTGATGCCTGGCAGCGTCCGCCCCACGCGCATGCACCGGCAATGTCCGTGCCGTACACAGGAAGGCCCCGGCGCATGGGCTGTGGCCACATGTGCGCCGGGGCCTCCCGCTCGCGCGGTGCGGTCCTGCGGTGCGGTCCCGCCGGCCCGCCCGTCGTCCGCCGGCCCGCCCGCCGTTCCGCCTGCCCGCCCGTCCGCTCACTCGTCGCGCAGCATGTGCGCGAACGCCTCCAGGTTGCGCGTGGACTCGCCGCGGGAGGTCCGCCAGGCGTACTCCTTGCGGATGGAGGTGGCGAAGCCCATCTCCAGCAGGGTGTTGAACGCCCCGTCGGCGTTCTCCACGACCACGCCGAGCAGCCGGTCCACCTCCTCGGGGGTGACGGCCGGCAGCGGCAGCTTCCCCACCAGATAGACGTCACCGAGGCTGTCGAGGGCGTAACCCAGCCCGTACAGGCGGGTGTTGCGCTCCAGCAGCCAGCGGTGGACCTCGGCGTGGTTCTCGTCCGGGCGGCGGACGACGAAGGCGTTGACGGACAGGGAGTGCCTGCCGACGATCAGGGAGCAGGTCGTGGAGAGCTTGCGGGTGCCCGGCAGCGTGACGACGTAGTTGCCGTCGGACGGGCTCTCCCAGTTCAGCTCGGCCTCGCGCAGCGTCCGCTCGATCGCGGCCCTGGCCTTCGCGGTCGCGTCGCCGCCGCTGCTGTCGCCGCTGTTGTCGCGCTTGTCACCCATGTGCCGATCGTAGGTGACGGCGGCGTCCGGCCATCGCCTCGGCGTACACCTCGGCGGTGGTGGCGGCGGCGGTGTCCCAGCCGAAGCCGCTCGCGTGGCGGGCGGCGGCCTCGCCCATGCGGGCCGCCAGCTCGCGGCCGTCGATCAGGTGCCGCAGCGCCCGCGCGTAGCCGGCCGGCTCGTGGCCGTCCACGAGGAAGCCGCTGACCCCGTCGCGCACCGCCACCGGCAGCCCGCCGACGGACGCGGCGACGACGGGTGTGCCGCACGCCTGCGCCTCGACGGCGACCAGCCCGAAGGACTCGCTGTGGGAGGGCATCACCAGCACGCTCGCCGCGCGGTACCAGTCGGCGAGGATTTCCTGGCCCACCGGCGGATGGAAGCGCACCACGTCGGTGATGCCGAGGCGGGCGGCGAGTTTCTGGAGCTGCTCGGGCTTGGCCAGCCCGCTGCCGCTGGGCCCGCCGACGACGGGGACGACGAGGCGTTCGCGCAGGGAGGGGTCCTCGTCCAGCAGCAGGCGGGTGGCGCGCAGCAGGACGTCGGGGGCCTTGAGCGGCTGTATCCGCCCGGCGAACAGGGGTATGAAGGCGTCCCGCGGCAGGCCCAGGCGGGCGCGGGCGGCGGCGCGGCCGTCGGCGGGACGGAACCGGTCGAGGTTGACGCCGGGGTGGACGACGGCCGTGCGGGCGGGGTCGGCGTCGTAGTGGTGGACGAGTTCGCCCGCCTCCTCGGCGGTGTTGGCGATGAGCCGGTCGGCGGCCCGTACTATCTGCGTCTCGCCGATGACGCGGGCGGCGGGCTCGGGCGTGTCGCCCTCGGCGAGGGCGGCGTTCTTGACCTTGGCCATGGTGTGCATGGCGTGCACCAGGGGAACGCCCCAGCGTTCGGCGGCGAGCCAGCCGACGTGGCCGGAGAGCCAGTAGTGGGAGTGGACCAGATCGTAGTGGCCGGGCCGGTGGCGGGCCCAGGCGCGCATCACGCCGTGGGTGAAGGCGCACAGCTGGGCGGGCAGGTCCTCCTTGGCGAGCCCCTCGTAGGGGCCGGCGTCCACGTGCCGCACCAGTACGCCGGGGGCGAGCTCGACGGCGGGCGGGAGGGCCGCGGCGGTGGCGCGGGTGAAGATCTCCACCTCGGTGCCCTGGGCGGCGAGCTGCCTGGCCAGCTCCACGATGTAGACGTTCATGCCGCCGGCGTCGCCGGTGCCGGGCTGGTGCAGCGGCGAGGTGTGGACGCTGAGCATGGCCACGCGGCGGGGCCGTCGCGTGAACCGGTGCAGCCGCCGACCGAGCCTGGTGGGATGCGGGCTCACCTGCGCTGCCTCCTCCGGGATGGGACGCCGAGCGACCGTCCGCGCTCTCGGGTCGTCAACACCGGCGGGGGCCGTTCCCTTCCCGCGCCCGCCCGCTTTGCCAAACCGTGACGCGACGGCTCGGCACGGGCACCGGCGGTCACCCGCGCAGCAGGCGGAGCACGCCGGTGCGCGGCACCTCGCCGGCCCTCGCGCCGACCCTCTCGCCGGGCATCCGGCCCTCGCGCCGGCGTCTTCGGATCCCATCCTGCCAAGCCGGCGAAAACCCGTGGTCACGCACCTGCGCCTCCACGACCGCGTGATCGTCCCCGGGTGGTGCGTTGATCGTCTGAAGATGCCGCCGTCTGCCGACACCGCGGACCGGTGGCAGCGGGCGATTGACATCACCGGCGCGTCGATCGTCGTGATCTCGGTGTTGGTCATGGCGTACCGCGCGATGCAAGGCTGAAGCCTCGTCCTCCCGACGATCCGGCGCGTCATGAGATGAGAGGCGTTCTTCCCATGGACCTCTTCAGGACGACGAACGGTCCGGTCCGAGGTTTTCGGGCCTCTGCCGAAGTCGTGGCCGTCCTCGGCATCCCCTACGCCGCACCGCCGTTCGGCGCCAACCGTTTCCGGGAACCGCTCCCGGCACCGGCATGGACCGGAGTACGGGACTGCACGGCCTTCGGCCCTGTCGCCCCGCAGTCGGCGCGGCTGCCCGGCTCACCGGTGTGGTCGGCCGGCGACGAGGACATCCTCACCCTCAACATATGGACCCCGGCCCCCGAGGGCGGCCGTCTGCCCGTCCTGGTCTGGATCCACGGCGGTGCCTACACCTTCGGTTCCTCGGCTCAGCCCGACTTCGACGGCACCGCGCTGGCTCGCGCCGATCTGGTCGTGGTCACCCTCAACTACCGGCTCGGTTTCGAGGGCTTCGGCCACATCCCCGGCGCGGAGGCGACCGCCTACCCGGACAACCGGGGCCTGCTCGACCAAGTCGCAGCCCTGCGCTGGGTCCGTGAGAACATCGCCGCCTTCGGCGGTGATCCCGGCAACGTCACGGTCGCCGGCCAGTCCTCCGGAGCCTCTTCGGTCGCATGCCTGATGGTGATGGACCGCGCCCGGGGTCTGTTCCACCGCGCCATCGCCCACAGCGCCGCCAGTCCCTGCTACACACACGAGATCGCGGCGGCGACCACCCGTGAGATCGCCGCCGCGGCGGGCTGCCCCGCCACGGTGGAGGGCCTGACATCCGTGACTCCGCACGCCCTGGTCGCCGCCTCCGACCAAGTGGTCGACGACTACCGGCGGGATCCCGCCTCCGGGTCCCGCCACTACGACCCCTCGCTCTACGCTCCCGTCCTCGACGGCGGTGTCCTGCCCGCCGACCCCCTCACCGGGATGGCCGCCGGTGCGACCCGGGGGGTGGACCTGCTGGTCTGCCACACCACGGAGGAGTACTGGCTGCTCGACGCCGTCGGCAGCAGCACCAGGGTCACCACTGACGAACAGCTGGCTCTCTTCGCCGAGGACTTCGGCCTCCCCGACGGCCTGGTGGCCGGCTACCGCGCCGCGATGCCCCACGCCCCGGTGCTCGACGTCTACCTCGCCGTCTTCGGGGATCTGCTGTTCGGCGAATACAGCAATCGGCTCGCCGAGCTTCACGCCCGAGCCGGTGGCAGGGCGTTTCTGTCGCGGTTCGATCGTCGGCGCACCGGCCCGCACGGGGCCGTCCGGGCCTGGCACTGTGCGGACATCCCCTTCGCCTTCGGCAACCTCGACACCGACTGCCTGGCTTTCCTCATCGGCGGCGCGCCCACACCCGCGGATCACGGACTGGCACGCCGCATGATGCGCGCGTGGGCCGATTTCGCCGCCACCGGAGACCCTGGCTGGCCCTCGGTCGACGAATCCACCGCCCAGGCGAGGATATGGAGCACCGACGACAACCCCGTCGACGACAGAGCCGTCGACGACAGAGCCGCCGCCATCCGTGCTCTTTGGGCCAAGGCCGACTTTCCGGTCCTGCGTCCGTGAGGGCGGCGAGGCCTCGTGACCGCAGGCGGCAGCGGTAACCGCGCCCCGGCGGAAACCGTAGGGTTGCGGGCATGGGCAGGCGTGGGGCGGAGCGGCCCGTGGGGGCCGTCACGCGGGGAACGACGAATCCGAACCGGCTGCGGCGCATGGACCGCTGGATCGCCGCCGTCCACGGGCCCGCGCTGCGCCGCGCCGCCGGCCCGTACGGCCCCGTCGCCGTGGACCTGGGGTACGGCGCCGCGCCCTGGACGGCCGTCGAGCTGCTGGAACGGCTGCGGGCACAGTGCGGGTCCGTGAGCGTCACCGGTATCGAGATCGATCCGGCGCGGGTCGAGGCGGCCCGCCCCTACGAGCGCCCCGGTCTGGTCTTCGCCCACGGCGGTTTCGAGGTGCCGCTGCCGGGCGGGCGGCGGCCCATGCTGATCCGGGCCGCGAACGTGCTGCGGCAGTACGACGAGCGGGAGGTCGTCCCCGTCTGGGACCGGCTGCGCGCCCGCCTGGCGCCCGGCGGGCTGCTGGTGGAGGGGACGTGCGACGAGATCGGGCGGCGGCACGTGTGGGTGGCGATCGGCCCGGAGGGGCCGCGCACGGTGACGTTCGCGACCCGGCTCGGCTCCCTGGGCACCCCCTCCGACCTGGCCGAACGGTTGCCCAAGGCGCTCATCCACCGCAATGTGCCCGGTGAGCCGGTGCACGCCTTCCTGCTCGACATGGACCGGGCCTGGGCGGCGGCCTCCCCGTACGCCGCGCTGGGTGCGCGGCAGCGCTGGATGCGTTCGGTGAAGGAGGTCGCCGCCCGCTGGCCGGTCGTGGACGGGCCGCGCCGCTGGCGCCAGGGCGAGGTCACCGTGCGGTGGGAGGCCCTGGCGCCGGGCGGCGGCGGCCGGAAGGGGATGTGAGGGCGCGGGGCCTCGGAAGCCCCGGAGCTCTCAGAGTTCTCAGAAGCTCTCGGAGCCCCCGGAATCAGCTCGTCAGCTGCTTCTTGCCGGAACCGCCGCTGATCTGGATCTTGCGCGGCTTGGCCTGCTCGGCCACCGGGATGCGCAGCGTCAGGACACCGGCGTCGTACGAGGCGTCGATCCGGTCGGTGTCGAGGGTGTCGCCGAGGAACAGCTGGCGGCTGAACTTGCCGGTGGGCCGCTCGGCGGCGATCCGCTCGGCGTCCTCCGGCCCGAGCCACCGGCGCTCGGCGTGGACGGTCAGGACGTTGCGCTCGACGTCGAGGTCGATGCTCTCCGGGTCGATGCCGGGGAGGTCGAAGTGGACCACCACGTCGTCACCGGAGCGGTAGGCGTCCATCGGCATTCCGACCGGGCGGGCCGTGGTGCCCAGCAGCTGCTCGGTGAGGCGGTCGAGCTCACGGAACGGGTCGGTGCGCATCAGCATCACGGGTCATCTCCTTCCCTGGCACTGCGTCCTGTGATGCCCTCTGACTCCATATATAACCCCAGGGAGGAAAATTGACAAGCTCCGACTCAAGTTTGTTGAAAGCGCAGGCCAGGGACGGTATCCGGAAGGGGGTTCGAGAGGAATGGGCCGGGTCTCAGTCGAGGTGGAGGGCCGCCAGCAGGGCGTCGACGAGCAGCCGGTCCTGCTCCTGGGTGAGCCGCCGCCGGGCCTCCTCCGGGGGCAGCCACAGCAGCCGGTCCACCTCGTCGCCGGGGGTGAACGCCCCGCCGGTCGCCTCGGCGGCCCAGTAGCGGACCTCCTTGGTCCGGCCGCCGGTCTCGTAACGCGTGGTGGGCAGCACCGCGCCCGGTGTGCAGGACATGCCGGTCTCCTCGCGCACCTCGCGCACCGCCGCGGGCAGGGCCGCCTCGCCCGGCTTGAGCTTGCCCTTCGGGTGCGACCAGTCGTCCCACTTGGGCCGGTGGACGAGCGCGATCTCGATGCCCGCCCCACCGGCGCAGGCGCCTTCGCCCCTCCCCGCGCCGGAGCGCGTACGGCGCCACAGCACGCAGCCGGCCGCGCGGATCGTACGGGAGCGGGGGCCGGGTCCGGAACGTGAGCCGGAGCCGGGGTCGGGCGCGGGGCCGGCGCCCGGGCCGCCCATCAGCGGCCCCGCTCCGCGCCGAAGGCCACAGCGGCCGCGTCCGTCCCGGACGCCTGCCGGTCCGCTCCGGCCGGCCGGGACCGGTGGGCGGAGGCCGCCGGTCGCCACAGCCGCCCGAAGCTGAACCTCGCCGCCTCCACCTCGTGCCGCTGGTCGGCGTGGAGCACCCCCAGCGCGTAGGCGGTGGCGGGGGCGATACGGGGGG
>NZ_JAKMAY010000216.1:0-9981 GCF_022015835.1 Streptomyces sp. ICN903
GTCAGGGGGCCTGAGTGGGGACGGAGCACAGGCCCAGGGCGCGGGCGTTGTCGAAGCTGTCGTCGATGGCGACGACATCGCGGCCGCGGGCATCGAGCAGGGCGGCGACGACTCCCGCGCGGTAGCCGCCGGCGCAGTGCACCCAGACCCGGCCCGCGGGAATCTCCCCGATGCGGCCCGGCACCTCGTGGACGGGAATGTGCACCGAGCCGGGGATGTGCGCCTCGGCGCGCTCCTGGTCGCGGCGCACGTCGAGGACGACGAACTCCTCCCCGCCGTCGGAGCTCTTGTCCAGGGCGGTCTTGAGGTCCTCGAATCCGGCGCGCTCGTAGGCGGCCAGGGGCTCGCCGCCGGCCCAGTCCTCGGGACCGCCGGTGGCCATGGCGGCCGGGCGGTCGATGCCGATGCGGACCATCTCGCGCTGGGCCTCGGCCACGTCCTCGGCGCTCTCGCCGAGCAGGGTGACCGGGGTGCCCCACGGGATCAGCCAGCCCAGGTAGGTGATGAACTGGCCGTCCAGGCCGAAGTTGAGGCTGCCGGCCAGGTGACCGGCGGCGAAGGCGGTGCGGTCGCGCAGGTCGACCACCCACTCGCCGGCCTCGATGCGGTGGCGCAGCTCGGCCGGGTCTGCGACGGAGGGCGGGGACAGGTCCGGCTTGCCGGGTCCGCCGGAGTTGGCCGGGCCCATGTGGGCGTAGTAGGCCGGGTAGGCGTCCAGGCCCGCCAGGAGCTGCTCGACGTAGGCCTCCTCGTCGGCGGTCAGGGCGGTGTTGGTCTTCTTCTCCTCGCCGATGGTGCTGGACAGGCCGGCGGACTGGGTCGCTGAGCAGAACGAGCCGAAACCGTGGGTGGGGTAGACGGCGGTGGAGTCGGGCAGCTCCTTCGCCAGCCGGTGCGCCGAGCGCCACTGGGCCCGCACCAGCGTGTCGGTGTGGTCGGGGCCGAGCAGGTCGGGGCGCCCGGTGGAGCCGTACAGCAGCGATCCGCCGGTGAACACCGCGATCTGCTCGCCGTCGGCCTCCAGGGCGAAGGAGAGGTGGGTGTGGGTGTGGCCCGGGGTGTGGATCACCCGTACCCGCATGGTGCCGACCTCGACGACGTCGCCGTCGCGGATTCCGGTGCGCTCGTAGGAGACCTCGTCGTCGGCGTTGACCAGGTACTGCGCGCCGGTCTCCCGGGCCAGGGCCAGACCGCCGGTCACGTAGTCGTTGTGGATGTGGGTCTCGAAGACGTGGGTGATCCGCACGCCCGCGGCCTCGGCCGGCGCCGTGACGCGGTCGTAGTCGCGCTGCGGGTCGACCACCAGCGCGGTGGAGCCGTCGTGGACGAGGTAGGTGCGGTCGCCCAGGCCGGGGGTCTCGATGGGCAGAACGGTGATCATCGGGTCTCCTCGGTGGTGGTGGTGACATCGGGGGTGCCGGGCTCGTCACCGGCGGTCACGGGCCGGCCCGCGCCGGTCCGGGCCGCGGTGCCGCCGCTGACGCCGTGGGCGTCGCAGCCCACGTCGCGCAGCAGTGCGGTCGCCTGTGCGCTGCGGCCGCCGCTCCGGCGGATCACGTAGACCGGGCGGTCCCTGGGCGGCTCGGCCGGCTTCAGCGGGAGCGGGCTGAGCGGCGCGGGCCGGGCGCCGGGGACGTGACCGGTGCGGTACTCGCCGCGGTCGCGGACGTCGACGACGAGGGCGCCGGCCGTGTGTGCCTCGGCGAACCACTGCTGGTCGATCTCGGGAACCATGCGGGGACTCCGGCTCGCTTGCCTTCGGTGAATACCCAGGGGGGTATGCATGGGTCAACCGTAACAGGGGTCGCCTTATGCCCCCGGGGGTATATGGAATGGCGTAGGTCACAGCAACCGTCGAGCGGTGCGTCAACCGCCTCAGGCAGTGGCGTGGCATCGCCACCCGTCACGAGAAGACCGCGACCATTTACCCGGCCGGACTCCACATCGCGGGCCAAGTGGGGTGTCTGTCGCGGTGAGACTCTCGGTGTTCTCTCACGTAATGCTCACGGTGCTGCCAGGCCGCCCGCTTAGCGTGCGGCGCATGTTCTTCACTTACCTGCGTCGCGAGCTGCGCCGCCGGAGGAAGTCGGCGCTGGTCGTCGCTTCCGGGCTGGCTCTGGGTATCGCTCTTGTCATCGTGGTCAACGCTGTCTCCACCGGCATGGGGAAGGCCCAGGACCAGGTCCTGGAATCGCTCTACGGGCTCGGTACCGACATGACCGTCACCAAGGCTCCGGAGCCGCCATCGGAGGATGGTGGCGAGCGGCCGCGGTTCCGCTTCGACGCGCGTGACGACGAGGACGGGGGCGACGGTGAGCAGCAGAGCAGCGACCGGGTCATGGTGCAGGGCTTGCAGACCCTGGACGCTGCCACCGTCTCCGCCGTGGCGGAGACGGATGGTGTGGCGAACGCCGTGGGCGGGCTCAGCCTCAATGTGGTAAAGGTCGACGGCGAGTTCAGCCGTGGCCAGTTCCAGCAGCGGCCGGGCGGTGGACGGGGCGGCGGCTCGGCCGGTGAGGTGACGGGCGGCGGCGCCGACTTCTCCATCGACAGCTTCACCGTGTACGGCACCGACGTCACACACCCTGCGGTGGGCCCGCTGTCCTCCTCGGAGATCACCGACGGGCGCGGCTTCGAGGCGTCGGAGACGTCGGCGAAGGTGGCCGTGGTGGACAACGCCTACGCCAAGGAGAAGAAGCTCACCACCGGTGACACGGTCACGGTGAGCGACACGAAGTTCGAGATCATCGGCGTGGCCACGGCGACCAGAGGGGACGCCGCCGCCAACGTCTACCTGCCGCTTGCTCGGGCGCAGGCCCTGGCCGACGCCAAGGACAAGATCACCACCGTCTACGTGCAGGCCAACGACACACAGCAGCTCGACGCGGTGGAAGCCGCGGTGCTCAAGGCCGTTCCGGACGCCACCGTGACCACCTCCGAGGACCTGGCGGACACCGTATCCGGATCCCTGTCCACCGCGTCCGGCCTTGCTGAGACGGTCGGCCGCTGGCTGTCCGTGGTGGTCCTGGCAGCGGCGTTCCTGGTCGCCGGCCTGCTCACCTCCTCCGCCGTCGCCCGGCGTGTGAGGGAGTTCGGCACCCTCAAGGCACTGGGCTGGCGCTCACGCCGGGTCACCGGGCAGGTCGTCGGCGAGGCCGTCGTGACGGGCCTGGTCGGTGGCGCCATGGGCATCGGGCTGGGCCTGGCCGGTGCGTGGGCGGTCACCGCCTTCGGGCCCTCGCTCTCCGCAGAACTGGGCGCTTCCGCCGGCAGGGCCGGCGGCCCCGGCGGTGGCATGGGCGGTCCCGGTGGCGGCCCCGGCGGCGCCGCACGTGAAACCGCCGCCCGGACGCTGGATGTGGTCCTCACCGCACCGGTCAGCCTCTCCGTGATCACCCTGGCCGTCGGCCTCGCCGTCGTGGGCGGCCTCGTTGCCGGGGCCTTCGGCGGGTGGCGTGCCTCCCGGCTCCGCCCCGCCGACGCCCTCTCCCGCGTCGCCTGACCGGTCCTCGTCCCTCTCCACAGGAGCAACCACACCATGTACGAACTCACCGGTGTCACCCGGCGCTACACCCGTGGCAAGGGCGTCGTCGACGCGCTCGCCGGAGTGGACCTCACCATCACCGCAGGCGACTACCTGGTCATCAAGGGCCCCACAGGCGGCGGCAAGTCGACCCTCCTCCAAATGCTCGGCGGCCTCGACCGGCCGACCTCCGGCAGTGTGCTGCTCGACGGAGTCGACCTGGCGAAGCTGCCCGAGGCCCGCCTGACCCGCCTGCGCAGCGAGAAGATCGGCTTCGTTTTCCAGAGCTTCAACCTCATCCCCACCCTCACCGCCCAGGAGAACGTCGAAACGGCCCTCGTACCACTGGGCATCAAGCCGAAGGAGCGACGCGAACTGGCCGCCGAGGCCCTCACCTCGGTCGGGCTGGGAGAGCGGCTGGGCCACGTGCCGAGCGAGCTGTCCGGCGGCCAGCAGCAGCGGGTGGCCATCGCCCGGGCCCTGGTCAAAAAGCCACAGGTACTGCTCGCGGACGAGCCGACGGGCAACCTCGACGAGTCCACCCGCGACGAGATCATGGACGTCCTGCAGATCCGCTGCAAGGAGGACGGACTCACCTTCGTCATGGTCACGCACGACTCCCACCTGGCCAAGCAGGCCCCCCGGGCGGTCACGCTCCGCAAGGGCACCCTGTCCTCGTCCTGACACACCCCCGCTTCTCCCGCACCGGGCCCCTCACGCCGACGGACGGCACGCAATGCCCGGTGCGGGATAGCCTCCAGGCGGGCACGGCGGGTGCCGGGACCTGGTGAGAGAACGGATCGTAGTGCCGACATGACCGAGCGGACCGAAGAGAAGCGGCAGCACCGGCTTCTCGTCGTCGAGGACGAGCCCAGCATCCGCACGCTGCTCGAATCGACGCTGAGTCTCACCGGCTACCACGTGCGGAGCACCGACACGGGAGCCGCCGCGCTGGCCGAGGCCGCGCGCCTGCAGCCTGACCTGATCCTGCTGGACGTCATGCTGCCCGACCTCGACGGCTACGAGGTGACCCGTCGGCTGCGTACGGCCGGCAACCTGGTGCCCGTTCTGCTCCTCACTGCCCGCACCGGTGTGGACGACCGCATCAAAGGGCTGAGCATCGGCGCCGACGACTACGTCACCAAGCCCTTCAACATCGAAGAAGTGCTCCTCCGCATCCAGGCCATCCTGCGGCGAACCCTCGGCCCTGACGCCCTGCTGCCGGACACCGTCGTGCGCTACGCCGACCTCGAGCTCGACGAGACGGCACACGAGGTGCACCGGGCCGGCCAGTACGTACAGCTCTCGCCGACCGAGTTCAAGCTGTTGTCGTACCTCCTGGACAACGCCGGCCGGGTCGTGAGCAAAGCCCAGATCCTCGACCATGTGTGGCAGTACGACTTCGCGGGCGACACCCGCGTGGTCGAGACGTACATCAAGTACCTGCGCAAGAAGATCGACCGCTTCGAGCCGCCACTCATCCACACCTTCCGCGGCGTGGGCTACAGCCTGCGGGTACCGCGCACGGGCCACGGGACAGCGGACCGTTGACCGCCCTCCGCGCGCCCGGCTCACTGCGCCGACGTCTCGTCCTCGGAGTCACCGTGCTGGCCACCCTCGCCGTGCTGGCCGCCGAGCTGATCGGTTTCCTCGTCCTGCGGTCCTGGCTCCTCGACGGCGTCGACCAGCGGCTCGCCGACTTCCGGCCCATGCCCGCCCCCGCCTTCCTCGACACACGCCGCCCCGGCAAGCCGGAACCCGAGGCGCTGCCCTCGGACTTCCGCGTCTACTTCTACGACGCCCGTGGAAACCGCCTCCCCCAGAAACTCGGCTCGGACGACAAGCCCGGCCCCCGGCTCCCCGACAGCATCGACCGCCTGCCGACCGAAGGCAGCCCGACCTCGGTAGCGGCCGACACCGGAGACGGAAACTGGCGCGTCCTGCGCCGGGCCGGACCACGCGACCTGACCGTCGTCGTCGCCCTGCCGCTCGACACCGTGGACGGAGCCACATCGAAGATCCTCTGGCTCAACGGCCTGCTGCTCATCATCACCGTGGCGGCCCTGTGGGTGCTAGGCCGTGAAGTGGTCCGCCTCAGCCTGCTGCCCCTGACCCGGATGGAGCGCGCCGCCGAGGCCATCACAGCCGGGCAGCTCGACCTGCGGCTGCCCGACACCGACCCGCGAACCGAGATCGGACGGCTCGGCACCGTACTCAACACCATGCTTGACCGGCTCCAGCAGGCCCTGCAAGAGCGCGAGACGTCGGAGACACGGCTGCGCCGGTTCGTCGCCGACGCCGGACACGAACTGCGTACCCCGCTGACCGCCATCCAGGGGTTCGCCCAGCTCGCGCTGCGCTCCGACCGCCGCACCGCAAGCGAGTGGCGGGAAGCCGACCGGCACATCGCGCAGAACGCCGAACGGATGAGCCTGCTCGTCGACGACCTCCAACTACTCGCCCAACTGGACCGGCACCCCAATTACCAGCAAGAACACGTGGACCTGCTGTCCCTGGCGGCAGACGCGGTGAGCTCAGCAGCCCTGCAGCGACCAGGCCACCCCGTGAGCCTGTCCCCCCTGTGCGAGCGCCCCACCGACACCGGCACCGACGCGGAGGAAGGGGAACTGGACGTGGTGGAAGTCGTAGGAGACCCCCACCGTCTCCGGCAGATCGTCGAGAACCTGCTGTCGAACGCCCACACCCACACCCCGCCCGGCACCCGCGTCCAGGTCCGCGTGGGGGCGGGCCGAGCAGGTGCCCGCACCGGCGGTACCCACGCACCGGGACGCGTCAGCATGGCACCGCCCTTCCCGGTCGGAACCCGAGTCGCCGTCATCGAGGTCGAGGACGACGGCCCGGGACTGACGGCCGCCGACGCGCAGCGCGTGTTCGAGCGCTTCTACCGGGCGGACCCCGCACGCACCCGGGCGCGAGGCGGCTCCGGACTGGGCCTGGCCATCGCCACGGCCATCGCCGAAGGCCACAGCGGCCGCCTCGAACTCGACACGGGCCAAGACCGCGGCGTCACCTTCCGCCTCGTCCTGCCACTCCCTCCAGCGAGCTGATCGCGCGGCCCGAGCAATACGACCGACCGGCAGAAAAATCTGCCCAGGCTGAAGGTCCGCCGAGCAGGCCCGCGGCGGCTTCCGCACCGCGGCCGCGGTCTGCTCGCTCGCCACCCGCTCCCGGCTCAGCAGCGCGTCCGCGTGCCCGGAGCCGGCGCAGCAACCGCCATAAGCAGTGGCGCGGCACCGCCACCCGCTACGAGAAGACGACCATCCACCTGGCAGGACGCCACAGCACAGACACCTTCCCCTGGCTCCGCCCGATGATCCAAACGAAACCGCCTAGGAGCGGTCCATGTGCAGCCGTACGGTCAACCCGGCGGATGTGGAGCGGGTCTCGACCAGATCGCACAGCTGGTGCATCATCCACAGCCCGCGCCCGCCGTCGGCGGAGTCCAGCGCCGGGCGGCGGCGGCCGGCCAGCGGATCGGTGAGATGCCCGCCGTCGCGGATCTCGGCAACGCGGGCGGGGCCGTCGGACCACAGGCGCAGGATGCCGCGCCCGCCGCCGTGGGCGATGGAGTTGGCCGCGGCCTCCGCCACGGCGAGGACGAAGTCACCGCGCCGCGGCATGCCGAGCCCGGTCTCCTCGGCCCAGGTGTCCGCGTGGTGGCGGACCTCGCCGAGGTCGCCGGTGGTGAACGCCAGGGTGCGGGTGCGCGCGGGCGGGGGAGCCAGCGGAAGGGCGTCGCACTCGGCGCTGAGGGCGCGGGGGGCGGTGTAGTGCGCGCTGGGCCGCTCCCCGCCGTCCTCCCACAGCACCGGATGGGTGCGGCGGGCGTCGGCGCACACCCGCGCGGGGAGCCGGGAGGCGTCGTAGGGGCACAGGACGGTCGCGGCGCAGCCGGTGAAGGCCGCGTTGATCAGCGCCTCGTGCCGGGTGGCCTCCACCAGTTCGGCCGGGGAGCGCCGCGCCCAGATCGGCTCCCCGACGATACGGGCGGTCCGGCCGGGGTGCCGGTCGGCGAAGTCGCGCAGACCCGAGAGGATGCGGCCGGGGTTGCGGCCGAACTCGGCCATGTCCACCAGGGTGAGACGGTCCGCGGCGGTGGCGCCCCCCAGGTGCTCGCGCAGCATCCCCAGCCGGGGGCCGGGGACGGCGACGAGAACGGGATCGCCGGCCTCCAGCGCGCCGTCGACGAACCCGCCCACCCCGGTGAGGTACTCCCCGGGGCTCCGGTAGAACAGCGCGGGATGGACGAAGGGATCCAAACTCCCCCGTTCGACGAGGGCGTGTTCGCTTCGGGTCACGGAAGGACCACCTCTGGCGTGACGGGAACGTGCGGGAGAGGGCCGGCCGCACGCGCCGGCCGCCGGAAACCGTTCGCGGCTCCGCACGGGCGGGCGGACGCCGAGGCGACCGCCCGGGAGGGGACGCGCCGGACACACCGGCCCGGTACCGGTATCGGCACGTCGGTGAACACCTCCGCTCGGTCCTCGGCCCTGCTCCACGACCCCGCCTGCCCTGCGGGGCCCGGTGTACACCGGCGTTGTCGACTTGTGACCCGGGGCCGGGACCGTGGCAGGACGCGCCGCGCGGAGGCGGACGGCTCCCGGCGGCACGGGGCGTACGGGGACAGGTGAGGAAGGAGGCGGCGGCTCCCGGGCACGGTCCGGGCGCAGGTGGCGGGTGCCCGGCCGGTCAGCTCCTCCTGCCGTGCCAGTCCAGGCACAAGACCATGGCGTCGTCGTCCGCGGGCGGCTCGCCGCGGTGCCGGGCGAGCTCGCCGAGGACCGCCCGCGGCACCTGGGAGGGGGGAAGGAGCCGGGTGCTGGTCATGGCGCGCGCCAGGGCCCGCTCGCCGAACCGCTCGCCCGACGGCGAGGCGACCTCGTAGACCCCGTCACTGGCGAACAGCAGCCGGTCCCCGGCCTCGATCCGGAAGTGCTGGACGGCATAGGGGGTGTCCTCGAACATCCCCAGCGGGAGCTGCGCCTCCAGCTCGACCGGCTCCACCACGCCGCCGCGCAGCCGCCAGATGCGCGGCGACCCGGCGTCGACGGCCTCCAGCCGCCCGGTGGCCAGGTGGATGCGCAGCAGCAGGACGGAGACATGGGCGGCACCGCGGTGCTGCCCGTAGACCGCCTGGTCGGCCAGGACCGCCTGGCCGACCAGGTCCAGCCCGGCCCGGCGGGCGTTGCGCAGCGCACTGAGGGCGAGGTTGGTCAGAAGCGCCGCGTCGATGCCCTCGCCCATCCCGTCGGTCAGGGTCACGGTGAGGTGGTCGGCCGAGACCGACCAGTCGAAGTTGTCCCCGAAGACGGCGTAGGCGGGTTCGAGCTGGGCGCCGAGTTCGTACTCGGGGCCGGAGCAGGAGCGGCCGGGCAGCAGCTGCCACTGCATCTCGGCGGCGAGGGTGAGGCGCTCGGCCCGCCGTGCCTTCAGATAGACGTCGGTGCTGTGGTCGGCGACGAGGATCTCCCGGCCGAGTACCTCGCACAACTGCCGCAGCTCTCCCAGCGCCTCGGGCGAGGCCCCCTCGCCGGGGAGGGTCACCGACAGCACGCCCAGCCGGTCGCCGCGGACGGTGACCGGCAGGTGCGCGGTGACGGTGCCGGAGCGTTCGTCGGGGAAGAGGCGGGGCTGCTGGGAGGCGAACGCCCTTCCGGGTTCGGTGGAGTGGACCGGGACGGGTTCCGTCGGGTAAGGAAGAGGACCGACCGGCTGGAGTATGGTCGTTCCGTAGTCGGCCATCAGCAGGTCCACGGTGAGCGCTCCGAAGTGCCGTGCCAGTGAGGCGCGGAGCGCGTCGAGCAGTGCGTGGGGAGCGGCATCGCGCAGGGCGCGCTCCACGGCCGTGAATCTGTCCACCGTGTCACAACTACTTTCTGTTTCCGCAGAAAAATCCGGTATGGGAAGTTAAGTGCCGTTCGGAGCTCGGGCTGACAATGCAGACGCGGAGTGTCACAGTTATGGTCGTGAATTCCGGACCCTCCCAGCGCCACTCCGCAGAGGCGGCCCATGCCGCGTCCGAGGTGATAGAGCTCCTGGAAGTGCTGTGGGAGCGGGGCCGGGAGGCCGCGTCGCCCGCGCCCGTCTCCGCCTCCCAGTTGAGGGTCCTGTACACCCTCGACCGCGACGAGGGCATCAATCTGCGCACGCTCAGCGAGACGCTGGGTTCCGCCCCGTCGTCGGTCAGCCGGCTGTGCGACCGGCTGCAGGCGGTCGGGTTCGTGGAACGCGCTCCCAGTCCGGCGAGCCGGCGGGAACTCGAACTGAGGCTGACCGGCCGGGGCAGGACGTACCTGCGGGACCTGCGGGACCTGCGGGAGGAGGCGCTGGCTACGGCTATGGCGGCGATGTCGCCCTCGGCGCGCAAGGCGCTCGCCGAGGGGTTGCGGGGGTTCCGGGCGGCGGTGGAGGAGACGCTGCCCAGGCGGCGGGAGGCC
>NZ_JAKMAY010000217.1:0-9961 GCF_022015835.1 Streptomyces sp. ICN903
AAGCCTCTCAGCGCCGATGGTACTGCATGGGGGACCGTGTGGGAGAGTAGGACGCCGCCGAACAAAATGTGAAGCCTCGGTCTTCGAGTTTATGACTCGGAGACCGAGGCTTTTTTGTGTTGAGGCTCAGTACGGTGTGCTGCCAGGATCGGCGGATGGCGGAATACAGGGTCAGAGCGGTTCGGGCCGGCGAGTGGCGGCGGTTGAGGGAACTTCGGTTGGACGCACTCGCCGATCCTGTGGCGGCCATGGCGTTCCTGGAGCGGCACGAGGAGGCCATCGCGTACCCGGACAGCGTGTGGCAGCGGAGAGCCGCCGACGGTGAGGGGCGCGGGGACAGGCTGACGCTCATCGGGGAGACCGGCGGCGGGCTGTGGTGCGGGAAGCTGACGGTTCTGGTCGAGGGGGACCGGACGCAACTGGTCGGGGTCTACATGAAGCCCGAGCACCGGGGCACGGGACTGGCGGCACAGCTCTTCGAGGCGGCTGTCGAGTGGTCATGGGCACGCCCGGCGGTCGAGGGGGTACGGCTGTACGTACACGAGGACAACCGTCGGGCGGAGGCCTTCTACCGCCGCCGGGGTTTCCGGCGCACCGGGAGGATCGACACGGACCCCCGCGCTTCGGCGTTCACCGCTCACGAGATGGAGCTGCCCAGGCCTCGGCTCTGAAGGCTCAGAGACGGCCGGCGGCCTTGAGAGCGAGGTAGGCGTCGGCCAGGGCCGGGGCGAGCTTGTCGGGGGTGGCGTCCACGACGGTGACACCGCGGCGGCGGAGCCGGGATGCGGTGTGGCGGCGTTCTGCCTGTGTCCGGGCCGCGGACGCGGCCCCGTAGACGGCGTCGAGTGTGCCGCGTGCGGTGGCCATCTCCTCGATGCGGGGGTCGGCGACCGAAGCGATCACCACCGTGTGGCGCTGGGTGAGGAGTGGGAGCACGGGAAGCAGGCCCTCTTCCACGGGGGAGGAGTCGAGGCCGGTGAACAGGACGACGAGTGAGCGCTGGGGAGCGTTGCGGAGGACGGTCGAGGCCATGCCCCGGGCATCGGACTCGATCAGGGCCGGTTCGAGCGGCGCCATCGTCGTGACCAGTGCCGGCAGCAGATCATGGGCGGTGCGGCCCCGGAGCGTGGCGCGCACCCGGCGGTCGTAGGCCAGGAGGTCGAAGCGGTCGCCCGCGCGCGCCGAGAGGGCGGCCAGCAGCAGGGCGGCGTCCATCGCGGCGTCGAGGCGCGGGATGTCGCCCACTCGGCCGGCCGAGGTTCGCCCGGTGTCGAGGACGGCCAGGATGCGGCGGTCGCGTTCGGGGCGCCAGGTGCGGACGGCGACGGAGCTCTGGCGGGCGGTGGCACGCCAGTCGATGGAACGGGTGTCGTCGCCCGGGATGTACTCGCGGAGGCTGTCGAACTCGGTGCCCTCGCCACGGGTGAGGACGCTGGTGCGCCCGTCGAGTTCCCGGAGCCGGGAGAGCCGCGCGGGCAGGTGTTTGCGGCTGCTGAAGGGCGGTAGGACGCGCACGGTCCAGGGGACGGAGTGACTGCCCTGGCGGGCGGCGAGGCCGAGCGGGCCGTACGAGCGCACGGTGACGCGGGCGGCGTGGTGGTCGCCGCGCCGGGTCGGGCGCAGCCGTGTGGTGAGGAGGCGGCGTTCCCCGCCGGGCACGGTCAGCCGGTGCCGGGACGCGGCGATCTCGGAGCCGGCGGCCCAGACACTGGGCGGCCAGGCGTCGCGGAGGTGTGCGCGCAGCGGACGTCCGGCGGGGTTGGTGACGGTGAGCCGGACTTCGGCAGGCTCACCGAGTCGAACTGATGTATCACCGGAACGGGTGAAAAGGAGCTTTCGGACTGGTGCCGCACGTCCCAGGTCGTACAGAATTGCGAACAGCAGGGTGAGTTCGACGGCGAGCAGGCCGGTCCAGCTCGGGAGCAGGAAGCCGACGAGAAGCGCGCCGAGGGCGGCGATGAGGGCTGTACGTCCGGTGAGAGCCATCGGTCGGTTCGCGTCGTCTCAGCGGGGCACGGGGACGTGGGCGAGCAGCGATGAGATCACGCTGTCCGCGGTGACGCCCTCCATCTCGGCCTCGGGACGTAGCTGGATGCGGTGTCGCAGGGTGGGCAGGGCGAGTGCCTTCACATCGTCGGGGGTGACGTAGTCGCGTCCGGTGAGCCAGGCCCAGGCTCGGGCGGTTGACAGCAGTGCGGTGGCGCCGCGGGGTGAGGCGCCCAGGGAGAGCGAGGGGGATTCACGGGTGGCGCGGCAGATATCGACGACATAGCCGGCGACTTCGGGTGAGACGGATGTCTTGGCTACTGCGGCCCGGGCCGCGTCGAGTTCCGCGGGGCCGGCCACGCGGCGTACGCCGGCGGCGGTGAGGTCGCGGGGATCGAAGCCCTCGGCGTGCCTGGAGAGAACCTTGATCTCCTCCTCCCTGGAGGGCAGTGACACCTGGAGCTTGAGCAGGAACCGGTCGAGCTGGGCCTCGGGGAGGGGGTAGGTGCCCTCGTACTCGACGGGGTTCTGGGTGGCGGCCACCAGGAAGGGGTCGGGGAGCTTGCGTGCGGTGCCTTCGACGGTGACCTGCCGCTCTTCCATGGCTTCGAGCAGAGAAGCCTGGGTCTTCGGCGGAGTGCGGTTGATCTCGTCGGCGAGGAGGAGGTTGGTGAATACCGGGCCGGGCTGGAAGGAGAACTCGGCCGTGCGGTTGTCGTAGATGAGTGAGCCGGTGACGTCGCTCGGCATCAGGTCGGGGGTGAACTGCACGCGCTTGGTGTCGAGTTCGAGTGTGGCGGCCAGGGCTCGGACGAGGAGGGTCTTGGCGACGCCCGGGACGCCCTCCAGCAGTACGTGTCCGCGGCAGAGCAGGGCGACGACGAGTCCGGTGACGGTGGCGTCCTGGCCGACCACGGCCTTGGAGATCTCGCCGCGCAGAGCCTCGAGGGCGGCGCGGGCGCTGTCTGCGGAGGGGGCGCTCACGGGGTGCGGTCCTTGTCTCTCGGAGATGGGGTGATGCGGCGTTCGAGGAGGTCGAGCCGGTCGGCGAGCCGGACGAGGGCTTCGTCGTCGGCAGGGGCCGGGCCGAACAGAAGGCCGTGGATCTGGATGCCGTCGTCCCCAGTGCGGGCGGCGACGGCCGGGCACAGGGCCTCGGAGCGGTGGGCCTGTGCGGTGGGTACGCCGGCGAGAGGGGCGATCCGGGTACGGGTGGCCGAGCGCAGGGCTTCGGCGGCGCGTTCACGCGCGTTCGCCCGGCGGTAGAGACGGGCGCGGCCCTCGGTCGCCTCGGACGCCGGGACGGCCACGGGCAGCCGTTCGGGGACGAGAGGACCCAGACGCCTGGCCCGCCAGAGTGCGGCGAGGACCGCGGCGATCGCGAGTTGGAGGGCGCCCCACCTCCAGCCGGGGGGGATGAGGTCGAAGAAGCTCTCGTCGCCGCCGTCGGTGGCGGTGGCGTCGTCCAGGGAGGGGAGGTACCAGACCAGATGGGGACGGGAGCCGAGGAGTTGCAGGGCGAGCGATGCGTTGCCGTGTTGGTCGAGGCGGTGGTTGTACAGCAGGTCCGGGGCGCCGAGCACCACGGTGTCGCCGTCGCCGGTTTCCGCGGGGAGCCGCAGCAGGGTGGGCAGCTCGCCGCTGGGGTAGCAGGCCTCGACCGAGGCGGCGGAGGTGGTGTAGGTGATGCCGCCGAGTTCGGCCGCGCCCGCGCGCCGGGCGTACGGGGCGTCGCAGCCGGGGCGGAGCACCTCGACGGAGGCGGGCTCCACGGCGCGTACGTCCGGAGCCAGAGTGCCCAGCGAGGCCGGGCCCGGGGCCAGCAGGACGGTGCGGCCTCCGCTGTCGGACGCGGCGGCGCGCAACGCGGACTGCTGGCGTGCGCTGAGCAGGTCCGGGTTGGCCACCAGCAGTGTGGTGTCGGGGCCCAGCGCCTCGGTGGCCTCGGCGATGCCGGTGGCGACGGTGGTGTCCACACCGCGGTCGGCGAGGAGTTCCGCGGTGGCGCGGCTGCCGTAGCGGTCGGCGGAGCGGGGGTCGAGCAGTCCGTGCTGCCCGCCGGAGCGGAGGGCGGCGATGACCAGACCGGCCAGCGCCAGGACGGCCGCCGCCAGCAGCAGACCGCGGGCGCGCCCCCACAGTTGGCGTGCGGTGGGCGATACCGAGGTGGCCGCGCCAGTGGAGGGGGCGGGAGGTGCGGTCGTCATACGGCGCCTCCGCCGGGGGTCGCGGGTGCGGGGTCGCCGGTGAGGCGGGGCCTGCTGTGCCGGACGGCTTCCTCGAGGTCCCGCAGCCGCAGGTACGCGGCCTGGTCGGCCGGGCGTCCGGCGTATGTGACCTCGTCGAAGGCGAGGGCGGCGGCGTACAGGGCCGTGGTGTGGTCCGGGAGGACCCGGGCGGCTTCGGACGCGGCCTCGTCGGCGGTGCGGCCGGGGCGGGGGTCGAGCAGGGCGCGTTCCTCCAGGGAGCGGACGAGGGCGCGCATCCTCTCCTGGAGGGCTTCGCTCCAGCGGGCGTCGGAGGCGTACCGCTCGGCCTCGGCGCGGTGCTCGTCGGCGCTGCGCGGGCGGTCGTCGAAGAGTTCGCCGCGCCTGGCGGACCCGGGTGCGCGGCGCAGTGCGCCCATGCGCAGCCGCAGGCCGGCCAGGAGGAGTACGACGAGCAGGGCGACGACCGCGAGGCCGACCCAGCCTCCGGGGGTGGCCCCCGCGGCGGTGTCGAGGAGATCGCCGATCCGCTCCCACACCCAGTCGAGGAGGCGCCGCAGGAGGCTCGGGTCGTTCTCGTGGTACATGGGCTTGGACAACTCGTCCTCGGCGGCCTCGCGTGCCGGGGCGCGCGGAATCGTCACCGGCGCCCCGTCGTCGGAGCCGCCGGAGTCGCCGAGGCTGCCGGAGCGCATGGCGAACGGGGTCTCCCGTGCCGTCGTGCGCGTGCCCGCTGACCGCGTCACCACATCAGTTCCCCGGGGCGGTGTCGCCGGTGTGCCGCTCGTAGCCGGGTACTTCCGCGGCGCGGGCGAGTTCGAGGTCGAGGGCCTCGCGGCGGATGCGCTGGTCCATGTAGAGGAGGGCGGTGACACCCGCGCTGATCGGGAGGGTGATGGTGGAGGCGAGGACCGCTCCGATGCCGACGATGATCAGGTATGTCCAGGTTATGTCCGCGACGCCGCCGGTCATGAAGCTCTCGATACCGTCGCCGCCCAGTACGGGGGCCAGGAAGGAGGCGGGCAGCTGGATGATCATCGCGATCATGAAGACCAGCACGGTGGTGAGGAGCTGGATGCCGAAGATGCGCCACCAGGAGTTCCGCACGAGTTTGGCGGAACGCCGGAGGGCGGCCAGGACGCCCTGCCGCTCCAGCATGAGGGCGGGCGCGGAGAGGCAGTAGCGGACCCACAGCCAGACGGCCGCCACGGCGCCCACGAGGCCGCCGAGGAGGGCGACGCCCACACCGGCCAGCTCCGAACCCGCCGCGCCGAGGAGGATGCCGGGCAGGAAGCCCAGGGTGACCGCTCCGCTCACGATCAGTCCCACCAGCAGCGTCAGTCCCAGCAGGCGGGCGAGCTGCGGTCGGGAGTCGCGCCAGGCCTCCCCGATGGACACCGGGCGGCCCAGAACGGCACGGCTGACCACAACGGTGAGCATCGCGGTGGCGATGACCGTGCCGATCAGGGAGGCCAGCAGTTCGACACCCAGGGCGCTGAACGTACCGCTGAAGGCGTCCAGCACCTCGTCCCTGGTCGGTTCGGCCTTGGCCTCCAGCGCCTGGAGGCCGCTGTTGTCCCGCATCCAGACGCCGGTGGCCACGGTGGAGGCGAGCTGGATCATGATCGCGACCGCGAGCGATATGCCCAGGACCGTCCGCCAGTGGGCCCGTGCGGTGGAGACCGCCCCGTCCAGGATCTCGCCCACGCCCAGGGGACGGAGCGGGATGACGCCGGGCTTGGCCGCGGGCGGCTGGTTCCAGTTCCCCCAGCCGGGCCGGCCCGGTGGCGGGGGAGGAGGAGCGCCCCAGCCCTGAGGGGCGGCGGGCGGCTGCTGCGGCGACCAGTTCGCGGCCGGCTGCCCCGGTGGAGTCCTGTCCGTGGGCACCTTGTCGGTGGGCTGCCCGGAAGCACCGCCACCGGATGCGCCCCCACCGGACGCGGGGGGAGGATCGGAAGGGGAGGATCCGGGCGAGGCCCAGCCCGGAGAGTCACTCACAGCGGTTCACCTCGTGTTCTCGCGGCCTGTTCATGGGGATGTATCGGCTGGTTGGCAGCCATCGTGCCATGGGCCGCCGTGGAACGGCGCGGGGCCTGCGGCTCCCGGTTGCCTTCGACTGATGGTCGGGAGAAGGGGCAGACTGTCCGAATGGTTGACCAGACTGAGGAACGATCCACGGCTTCGGCGCCGGGTGACGCACCGGTTCCCGTTCCCGCGCTGCGCTGGGAGGAACCTCCCGAGGGGCCGGTGGTGGTGCTGCTCGACCAGACCCGGCTCCCCGTCGAGGAGGTCGAGCTCGTCTGCACCGACGTGCCCGCCCTGGTGGAGGCGATCCGCTCGCTCGCGGTGCGCGGTGCGCCGCTGCTGGGGCTGGCCGGTGCGTACGGCGTCGCGCTGGCGGCCGCCCGCGGGTACGACGTGACCGACGCGGCCGAGCAGCTCAGGCACGCGCGTCCGACCGCGGTCAACCTCGGGTACGGGGTGAGCCGGGCCGAGCGGGCCTTCCGGGCGGCTGCCGACGCCGGTGCGGGATACGAGCGGGCGGCCGCCGCGGCGCTGGCCGAGGCCCGTGCGCTGCACCGCGAGGACGCCGAGGCGAGCGAGCGGATGGCCGTGCACGGTCTGGCCCTGCTGGGCGAGCTGCTGCCGGGCGGGGGCTACCGCGTCCTGACCCACTGCAACACCGGGGCGCTGGTGTCCGGCGGGGGAGGCACCGCTTTCGGGGTGGTGCGGGCCGCGCACCGTGCCGGCGAGCTGCGCAGGCTGTGGGTGGACGAGACCCGGCCGCTGCTCCAGGGGGCGCGGCTCACGGCGTACGAGGCGGCCCGGGAGGGCATGGCCTACACGGTGCTGGCGGACAACGCCGCCGGTTCGCTGTTCGCGGCGGGTGAGGTGGACGCGGTGCTGGTGGGCGCGGACCGGATCGCGGCCGACGGCTCGGTGGCGAACAAGATCGGCAGTTATCCGCTGGCGGTGCTGGCCCGCTACCACCATGTGCCGTTCGTGGTGGTGGCGCCCATGACCACGGTGGACCTGGAGACGGCCGACGGCGGTTCGATCGAGGTGGAGCAGCGTCCCGGCCACGAGGTGACGGAGTTCGCGCCGCCCACGGTGCCGGGAGCCGGGATGGAGCCGGGCAGCGGCATCCCGGTGGCTCCACTGGGCGCGCAGGCGTACAACCCGGCCTTCGACGTCACTCCGGCGGAACTGGTGACGGCGATCGTCACCGAGCGGGGGGTGGTGTCACCGGTCACGGGAGGCGCGCTGGCCGAGCTGTGCTCGCCCTCACCGTCACCCCGGGAAAAGTCACGATCGGGTAATGGGATGATGGACGCATGAAGGGACGCGTCCTGGTCGTCGACGACGACACCGCACTGGCAGAGATGCTCGGCATCGTGCTGCGCGGCGAAGGCTTCGAACCGTCGTTCGTGTCGGACGGGGACAAGGCTCTCGCCGCCTTCCGCGAGACCAAGCCCGACCTCGTGCTGCTCGACCTGATGCTGCCGGGCCGGGACGGCATCGAGGTGTGCCGTCTGATCCGCGCCGAGTCCGGGGTGCCGATCGTCATGCTCACGGCCAAGAGCGACACCGTCGACGTGGTGGTGGGCCTGGAGTCGGGGGCCGACGACTACATCGTCAAGCCGTTCAAGCCCAAGGAACTGGTGGCCCGCATCCGGGCGCGGCTGCGCCGCTCGGAGGAGCCCGCCCCCGAGCAGCTGGCCATCGGTGATCTGGTCATCGACGTGGCGGGGCACTCGGTGAAGCGGGACGGGCAGTCCATCGCGCTGACCCCCCTGGAGTTCGATCTGCTGGTGGCCCTCGCCCGCAAGCCGTGGCAGGTCTTCACGCGCGAGGTGCTCCTGGAACAGGTGTGGGGTTACCGCCACGCGGCGGACACCCGGCTGGTCAACGTCCATGTCCAGCGGCTGCGTTCCAAGGTCGAGAAGGACCCGGAGCGGCCCGAGATCGTGGTGACCGTACGCGGCGTGGGGTACAAGGCCGGACCAAGCTGACATGTGGCGCGGCGGTCGATTCCTCCCGGACGGGCTGCTGTCCGAAGGGGCGACGGGCAGCCGGGCGCATCCCCTGTTCCGGATGTTCGTCCGCTGGGTGAGGCGCCCGCTGCTGGCTGTGGCACGGCTGTGGCGGCGCAACATCCAGCTGCGGGTGGTGACCGCCACGCTGCTGATGTCCCTCGCGGTCGTCCTGCTGCTGGGCCTGGTCGTCATCGGCCAGGTCAGCAACGGGCTCCTGGACGCCAAGCAGCAGGCCGCACGGAGCCAGGCAGCCGGCGGTTTCGCGGTGGCCGAGCAACTGGCCGACGACGCGGCCGACGACGTGGCCTCGGGAGGCGCCGGCAACGTCCGCGACGGACGCCAGGACACCGGCACCTGGCTGAACGACCTGGTGACACAGCTCGCCAGCGGCGGCCAGGGCGTCTACTACCTGGTGGCACTCAGTTCCGAGGAGGGACCGGACACCTTCGGCGCGGACGAGGGATCGGGCAGCCACGGACCTCGCGCGTCCTTCGACCTCAAGCCCGAGGAGAGTGTGTCGCCGCAGCTGCGCGAGGCACTGGACGACAGCCCCGACACCTACGAGCAGTACGGCACGATCGTGCTGGAAGGCGGCCGGACCGAGGCCGCGCTGGTCATAGGCAAGCGTCTGAACGATCCCAACGGCGACCCGTACCAGCTGTACTACCTCTTCCCGTTCCAGCAGGAGGAGAAGTCCCTCAGCCTGGTCAAGGGCACACTCGCCACCGCCGGGGTCTTCGTGGTGGTGCTGCTGGGCGCCATCGCCTGGCTCGTCGTGCGCCAGGTGGTCACCCCCGTCCGGATGGCCGCCAGGATCTCCGAGCGGCTAGCCGCCGGACGCCTCCAGGAGCGGATGAAGGTCAGCGGCGAGGACGACATCGCCCGGCTGGGCGAGGCGTTCAACAAGATGGCGAAGAACCTCCAGACGAAGATCCAGCAGCTGGAGGAGCTGTCCCGGATGCAGCGCCGTTTCGTCTCGGACGTCTCCCACGAGCTGCGCACCCCGCTCACCACGGTGCGGATGGCCGCCGACGTCATCCACGAGGCGCGCGACGAGTTCGACCCGGTGACGGCCCGCTCGGCCGAGTTGCTGCTGGGGCAGCTGGACCGCTTCGAGTCGCTGCTGGCGGATCTGCTGGAGATCAGCCGCTTCGACGCCAAGGCGGCCGCGCTGGAGGCCGATCCGGTGGACCTGCGCGATGTGGTCAGGCGTGTTCTGGAGGGCGCGGAGCCGCTCGCCGAGCGCAAGGGCAGCCGTTTCCTGGTCCACGGCGACGAGCGGCCGGTCGTGGCGGAGGCGGACGCCCGGCGCATCGAGCGCGTACTGCGCAACCTCGTGGTCAACGCGGTCGAGCACGGCGAGGGCCGGGACATCGTGGTCCGGCTCGCCTCGGGCGACGGCGCGGTGGCCGTGGCGGTGCGCGACTACGGCGTGGGGCTCAAGCCGGGCGAGGCCAACCGGGTCTTCAACCGCTTCTGGCGTGCGGACCCGGCCCGTGCCCGCACCACCGGCGGCACCGGCCTGGGCCTGTCCATCGCGGTCGAGGACGCCAGGCTGCACGGCGGCTGGCTGCAGGCGTGGGGCGAGGAGGGCGGCGGTTCGCAGTTCCGGCTGACCATTCCACGGACCGCGGGCGAGCCGCTGCGCGGCTCCCCCATCCCCCTGGAGCCGGCCGACTCCCGCCGCCGCGGGGAGGCCGCCCAGGCCCCGCCCGGCGGGGCGGACGCCCC
>NZ_JAKMAY010000218.1:0-9928 GCF_022015835.1 Streptomyces sp. ICN903
CCCTCCCCCAACCCGGCCACCTACGTCCACAACCCCCACACCTGGACCGACCCGCTGGGTCTGGCGCCGGACTACCCCAAAGCCAACCGGCTCGACAGGCTGCGCGGCGTCGTTCTCGACGAGAACGGGAAACCTCACGGATACGAAGACAGCAAAGGCGTCCAGATGGTCACTCCCCGAGAAATCGACGAAATCAGCGCATCCATCCGGAAAACTCTTGGAGCTCCGGATTCCCTGAAACAGGTACCGGGAAAAGGAACAGTTGAAGTGTGGGAACTTGAACAGGGAAACGTAAACTATCGAAATTTCAGCAGCTCGGGAGGAAAGGGGGACATCACAATTGACTTCACGGGAGATTTGAAGGAAGATTTGAAATTCAAGCGATATCACGCAACCCACTAGGAAGAAAAAGAATGACTTCGGAAGAATTGCTCAATGAGGAGATTGACTACCTTTACGAGTACGCCAGAAAAGGACTTCTATACTTCATCCCACTTTGGGATTCCGCTGAAACTTTGGCGGGAAAGGGTGCAACCCGGGAGCGCGTCAGGGAAATCACCCTGGAGTTGGTCGGAGCCTTGATCGATCGAGGTGTACAGGTCGGAGAAATTAGTCAGCAGGCCGACCGTGATATCGAACCCTGGAGCGAAGACAAGGGTGAGATCCTTAATCGAATCGATGAAGGGATTAAACACAGGAGTGATCCTTTGGATTTTGTGGACATTTGCGGCTTCAGGGCATGAAAGTGCTCCCCCGCATGTGTCAGATGGATATGGCCGGGCGCAAGGCTGCTACACAGATCGACTAATCCACCTCAGTGAACGCTTCTCATCCTGAGTGCCAGGCGACCTCGATGGCGTGAATGGCAGCGGCCGTGCGCCCGATGCGGTTGGTGCTGCACCGGGCCCTGCGGAGGATCCACCATTGTTTGAAGCGGGCGAAGGCACGTTCGCCCGGTGCTCACAGCCGGGCGTGTTCCCGGTTGTACTGCTGGTAGTACTCGGGAAGTTCGTGGTGGCGGTAGACGGCTCGTCTGCCGCGATGCCCCCGGCCTTCGGCCGGGAGGTGCCCCCAGTCAGTGGGGATCAGGGTAAGGAACATTGCGATCATGATCGGAAAATTGAGTGAGTTTATCAGGAACGCAAATGCGCTGACCGACATCTATCCCGGTGATCTCCCCGCAGGTCCCGCAGTCGTCCGCTCGATCAACCTCGGCCGGCGAGGCCCCACAGCCGTAATCCGCCTGGATATGCCAAAGCTACCCACTTCCCCGGATCAGGATTGGGCCGAGGCCGAATGTGATCGAGTTCAGTGCCATGTCGCTTTCCTGGGTGTGAGGGAATTCTGCTTGGAGTACTGGCTCGGTTCAGGGGAAGCGAGGGCTGCGGTGACTCCCATGGATACACGGCGGCTAAAGGTTCACCTGGAAGGACCAACGGTGCGATGCGGATTCACATGTAGCGACTCCATTACGGTCAGGCGTGTGAGCGCCTACCGCTCCTCCGAAGGGCAGGAGAGGCAGTTCTTCGCCAGCCCGTTGGACCGCAAGAGGTTCAGCGACAAAATGCCATGGATTGATGAGAGGACCTTCTATGGATGACAGAGAATGGCAAAGAATCCTCGAGCGTTCTGACGCACCTGAGGGAATCATCGAAAATGCCGCTGAACTGAACGGGACATCCCTCTCTTATCTCCATGTCGATGATCGGCATGAAGGGGCTGTCATAGCAATGGGCTTCAATTTCAGGATGTCACCCGAGGGAGCTCCAAGAAAATGGAGAGAGCAGAATTTCAACGCTTTCGAGGTCTCACTCGAGTTCACCTGCGTGCGAGACGTAAAAATCAACGATTGGGCAAGGAGTCTGGACTGCCTCATCACGTTCTCGCGGAGTTCAGAGGGAACGATCGACGTGAAGGTCTTTGGAGATGAGGAAAAAATCTCGTTCACCGCCGAGCGAGCCTGAATCTCCCGCTTTCGGCCGTACCGAGCGTCAGCGCCCTCGCCATGAACCGCGCGGTACCCGGCCGGTCAGGTCATCTCCGCTCTTGGCACCTGTGACTGCGGCCGGTCGCCTGGCCCTGCCCGCCTTCCTCCTGGCCGACAGGGTGCCTGACAGTCGGGACCGGAAGAAGATATCGACGAGTACATCGCCTTCACAAAATGGCGCATGGGTGGCCGGAAGCTGATCGCCGGCGTCGTCCAAGAGGATGCGGACCTTCTGGTGCGTGTCGTAGTCACATTGGAAAAACAGCCCCCAGAGAAGAGGTCATGAAGTTTATCGGTTTCTTCAGGGAGATGCACGGTGAGGAGAGAAGAAGGGGAGAGTCGCTTCTTGAAGCAGCGCGGATTCAAGGCGATTACGACACGGCGGGCATGACTTCTTACCTCGCCTCGGGGCATCCGGTCCTTGACGTCATGGAAGCAACCTCCGACTTGATCGGAAATAAGTTCCATTCCCCCGGAGGGGCGTCCGTCGTGACGGACGGCAAGTACGCATGGAGGACCGACCTGGTGGAGTACGTCAGGCACTACAGGATTAATCTCCCCCAGGAATTCGTTCAATGGGTGGATGGAAACTCCTACGAGGTTCCCGAGGTCGACCAACAGGACCTTATCGATATCTCCATCCCGGTGAACCATTTTTTGGGGTTCAACGTCGACCCGGGAGCTGGGCCACGACGAAAAAGAGAGGGGAAAAACACCTCATAGCAAGAACTTCCATCCACACGGCTCCGTCGGGGTGAGGGATGTGCGAATTTCACGGGTGGTTCGGGGTCGCGGAATCACCCGAGGAGTCGGAAGCAGGTGGCCTGGAACCGGGTATCAACGAGCTTCGGGCGCGGATCGCAGATATCAAATGGTCGACGGCCGACGCCGAGCTGAGAATCTACAACGGCCAGTACTTCGTCACGGTCAACGGCTTGGTCAACCGCCGCCGTGACGAGGCTACCGAACTGGAGGAGCTCTTGCGTTACATCGCGACTCGCTTCCCCGGTTCCTGGGGGCTGCTCTACGAACGCTCCGCCGACATGGAGGAGCCGCCGGGGCAAAACGCCTTCCGTGTCCGAGTCATGGCCAGAGGTGAAATCCACACCCGCTTGGATCCCTTCCTCTCCCCCACCCGGCCTGTCATCGAGGAGTGAGCGAAAAGCCGTGGCCTGCCGACCGGATTCGGTGAGGTGGAGCTCCCGTGGACATCGTTCTGAACAGCATCGACGCCGTGGTGACGGACGCTCCGTTGCCTTTTGCTCCGCGTCTGGCCTTGGACATGCCACAGGTGATCGTCGGCGGGTTCGCGAGCAGGGCGGAGTTCGAGCAGCAGGTACGGACCACCTTCGGCAGCCTGCGGTGGTTGTGGTCGGAGGAGAACGACATCCGGTTCGGCAAGGGGAGTCACGAGCTGGTGAGCGTCGGGCTCCACGTGCCGACCGAGGCCGCTCCCGCGGAAGCCGGCTTCCACGTCCCCGACGGGCTTCCGACCCTCCAAGGTGGGCTCCGCGCGAACGAGGTACGCGATTTCGGCATGCCGCAAGCAACGGTGTTGCACTGCGACACCGAGGCGGCCGAGCTGATCTGCCTGCGGGACCTTGCGGTCCCGGATGCGCTCCTGGAGGCGCGCATCGGCATCGCCCCCGGACTGGCGCTGCTCGTTCAGGACGGCGCCGTCGTGGGATGGAGTCTGGCCGACCCGGCGCGCTGCCTCACCAGCGGGTACACGGCCCCTGACCAGGCCCCGTCCTCCTCGGGCACCCGGCGGCAGTTGGCCGAGTACCTGGCCCTGTTCACCCGGCCCCTGGCCGACGAGGTGATGGACAAGGAGCCGGGCGCCTGGCGCCGGCTGCGTACGGCCGAGCGGGTCCTGCGCAACCAGCGGGAGGACCGGCGCAGAGCCGAGATCCTGCACCGGCTCGTCATCCGCATGCTCGAGGACTACGAGTACTGATGACGGACGACGCTGTCGCTGGGGTGGGCAGGGCAGGCAAGCCCGCACGGGGGGCGCGCCCTGCTCCCCGGCACCGGCTGGACCCAGCCTCATCGCGCCATGATCGGCGCCCTCGGAAGGTTTCCGGAATTTTTTCGATCAGTAGCCAGCTCGTTGCCTCCAGAACCAGGGGTCCGTCGACCTCACCTGAAGGAAGGATGCCGTCACGGCCGCTTGACCAGGCATGACCTTCTCCTGGCAGGTCCTCGATGGGCCTTCAACTCCCGTAAAACTTCCGGGAACTGTTGACAACCCAGGGGTGTCGGACCAACCTATCGGCATCGACAGGCCCCACCGCTGTCGAGCCGGGCCGCCCGCCGTGGCCCGGGCCTTCCGGTTGTCCGCCCCACGGCGGACGACCGTCCCCCCACCGTCGTCGATACGACGCCGGCGCGCGGTGGCCCCCCACGGCCGCCGACGGTACGCCGGGTCGTGTCGCGCTGCCCGGCCTCAGGGCCGGCCTTCGCGAGGAGGAAGCGAAGCATGGACAGGAACGACGCCCCCACCCCCAAGTCGATGAGCCGCCGCGGCTTCGTCGGCCGCGCCGGTGCCCTGGCGGTCGCCACCTCCGGGCTGATGCTGCCGGGTACCGGCACCGCCCACGCCCAGACCGTCAGCTCGAACCAGACGGGCTACCACAACGGCTACTACTACTCGTTCTGGACCGACGCCCCGGGAACGGTCTCCATGACCATGGGCTCCGGCGGCAACTACAGCACCTCGTGGCGCAACACCGGCAACTTCGTCTGCGGCAAGGGCTGGGGCAACGGCAGCCGCCGGACCGTGCACTACTCGGGCAGCTTCTACCCCTCGGGCAACGGCTACCTGTGCCTGTACGGCTGGACGTCGAACCCGCTGGTGGAGTACTACATCGTCGAGAACTGGGGCACCTATCGGCCCACGGGAGAGTACCGGGGCACGGTCAGCACCGACGGCGGCACGTACGACATCTACAAGACGACGCGCTACAACCAGCCCTCCGTCGAGGGCACCAGGACCTTCGACCAGTACTGGAGCGTCCGCCAGCAGAAGAAGACCGGCGGCACCATCACCACCGGCAACCACTTCGACGCCTGGTCGCGGGCGGGGCTGCGGATGGGCAGCTTCAACTACTACATGATCATGGCGACCGAGGGCTACCAGAGCAGCGGCAGCTCCAACATCAACGTGAGCTGACGGCGGCGCCCCGGCCGGGGCTCGCGCAGGGCCGCACCCGTGGCGCGGTGGCCGAAGGCCGCCGCGCCACGGGCGTGCTTCGCGGGCGCGCTCCGCGCCACACGCGCCGAAGACGGCTACGCCAGACCGGCCACCAGCTCGGCCAGATCCTTGCGGCGGCCGGTGTAGAAGGGGACCTCCTCGCGGACGTGGAGGCGGGCGCGGGAGGCGCGCAGGTGGCGCATCAGGTCGACGATGCGGTGCAGCTCGTCGGCCTCGAAGGCCAGCAGCCACTCGTAGTCGCCCAGCGCGAAGGAGGCGACGGTGTTGGCCCGCACGTCCGGGTAGCCGCGCGCCATCTTCCCGTGCTCGGCCAGCATCTCGCGGCGCTCCTCGTCGGGGAGGACGTACCAGTCGTAGGAGCGGACGAACGGATAGACGCACACGTACGCGCGCGGCTCCTCGTCGGCGAGGAAGGCCGGGACGTGCGAGCGGTTGAACTCGGCGGGGCGGTGCAGCGCCATGTTGGACCACACCGGTTCCATCGCGCGGCCCAGCTTGGTGCGCCGGAAGAGGTTGTACGCCTCCTGGAGCGCGTCGGCGGTCTCCGCGTGCCACCAGATCATCACGTCGGCGTCGGCGCGCAGTCCGGAGACGTCGTAGGTGCCGCGCACGGTGACGTCCTTGGCCGCGAGCTGGTCGAACAGCTCGCGGACCTCGTCGGCGTGGCCGGCGCGGTCCTCCGGCAGCGCCTCGCGCAGGCGGAAGACGGACCACAGGGTGTAGCGGATGACCTCGTTGAGGTCCTTGGCCTTCTTGCCCGCGTTGGGCGTCTTGCGGGGTTCAGCAGTCATGGGTTCATTCTCCCCCTGTCCGCGGGGCGGCCGGTGGCCGGGCCCTCGATCCCGGCTGGAGCACCGCCTCGGCGGCGGTACGGGCGCTGGCGATGCACGCCGGGATGCCGACCCCGTCGTACGCCGCGCCGCAGAGGGCCAGGCCGGGCAGTGCGGCGAGGTCCCTGCGCACGCGGGCGACGCGGTCGAGGTGGCCGACGGGGTACTGCGGCAGTCCGCCGTTCCAGCGGGTGACGGTGGAGGCGGCGGGGCGGGCGGTGAGCCCGATCGCGGTCTCCAGGTCCCGCAGGGACAGCTCCACCAGGTCGTCGTCGTCGCGGCCGAGGACCTCCTCCTCGCCGTAGCGGCCCAGGGAGGTGCGCAGGACGAACAGGCCGGGGTCCTGGGCGGCGTTCCAGCGCCACTTGTTGGTGGAGAGGGTGGAGGCCTTGATCGCCCGGCCGTCGGTGGCGGGGACGAGGAAGCCCCGGCCCTCGGGCACCCGGGCCAGGTCCCGGCGGCGGAAGGCCATGGTGACCAGGGCCATGGAGGCGTACTCGATCCGCTCCAGCTCGGCCGCGGCGGACGGGGAGTGGCCGGCCAGCAGCCGTGCGGCGGCGGGGGCGGGTACGGCCAGGACCACCGCGTCCGCCTCCAGCGGGCGGCCCGCGGCGACCACCGTCCAGCCGTCGCCGGTGCGGCGCAGCCCGGTCACGGGGGCGTCGGTGCGGATGTCGGCTCCCGCGGCGCGGCAGGTGTCGGCCACGGCGATGGGCAGCCGTCCCATGCCGCCCTCGATGCCCATGAAGACGGGCCCGTCCCGCCGGCTCGCCGCGGCTCGTTCCTGGACGCCGCGCACGGCGGCCAGCAGCGAGCGCTCCCTGCGGGCGGCCTCGAACAGGGCGGGTACGGAGGCTCGCATCGAGATCCGGTAGGCGTCGCCGGCGTACACCCCGCCCAGCAGCGGCTCCACGAGCCGGTCCACGACCTCGCGGCCGAGGCGGGTGGCGACGTACTCGCCGACGGCCACGTCCTCCCCGACCTCGGTGCGCGGCAGTTCGGCGTCCTCGGCGGCGCGGGCCAGGCCGTCGGGCGAGACGATCCCGGCGAGGACGGCCGGGTCGGCGGGTACGCCCATGACGTGGCCGGTGGGCATCGGGCGGACCTCGCCGCGGGTCCAGACCGCCGCGGTGCCCGTGGCGGGCGGCTGGAGGGCGTCGCCGAGGCCGGCGGCGCGGGCGAGGTCGAGGCCCTCGGGGCGGCGGGCGAGCATCGACTCGGCGCCCAGGTCGACGGCGGCGTCCGCGATCCGGCCGGCGTACAGCTTGCCGCCGAGGCGGGGGGAGGACTCCAGGACGGTCACGCGCGCGCCGCCCTCCAGCAGGCGGTGGGCGGCGGCGAGCCCGGAGATGCCGCCGCCGATGACGATGACGTGCATGGCTCCACTCTCCCAGACCACCGCGGGCCCCGGCGCGCCGCCCCGGCCGGGAGGGGCACGGGACGGCATCAGGTACGGCGGTGGCACGGCTGCGGCCCGGCGGTGGCTTTTCCGAGTCCCGAACGTGACCGCTTCGCTATCGGGGAACGGCAACCGGCCCGCGCGCCCGCCCGTCCAACTCCCGACATCCACCGATGTGTTGGGGGGCATTGATGTTCACACGCGGATTCACGTCCACGGTCGGCGGCGGCGCGCCCGCGCGGCGCGGGGCGCCGGCCGCGCTGCTGCTGGCCGCGGCTCTGGCGGTCACCGGCTGCGGCGCGGCGGGGGACGGCGACGGCAGTGCCGGCGCCAAGGCCGACCGGGGCGTCGCGGCGCCCGAGGCGGCCCGCCAGGAGGCGGGGCAGCAGGCCGGGCAGGAGGCGGGGGCCTACGAGCAGGGCGCCTCGCAGGCCGACCGCGGAAGCGCCGACGGCGAGAGCGCGGCCGACGACGCGCCCGACCCGGCCGCGACCCATGTCATCCGTACGGCGTCGCTCACCGTCACGGCCGAGGACGTGCCGGAGAAGCTGGCCCGGGCCCGCACGGTGGTGGAGACCGCGGGCGGCTACGTGGCCGATGAGGACACCGACAGCGACTCCGAGGGGCACGACCGCTCCCGTATGACGCTGCGGGTTCCGCCCGAGGAGTACCAGGGGGTGCTGGACGAGCTGGCCGGGCTCGGCGAGCTCGTCGAGCGGAAGGTGTCGACGAAGGACGTCACCGATCAGGTGGTCGACGTCGAGAGCCGGATCAAAACGCAGAAGGCCAGCGTGGAGCGGGTGCGCAAGCTGATGGACGAGGCCGGCGCGCTGTCCGACGTGGTGACCCTGGAGGCCGAGCTGAGCAGCCGGCAGGCGGATCTGGAGGCGCTCCAGGCGCGGCTGAAGTCCCTGGAGAGCCGCACCGGGATGGCCACGATCACCCTGGTGCTGCGCGAGCCGGACGCGGAGCCGGCCGAGCCGGAGGAGGACGGCACGCCGTCCTTCCTCGACGCCCTGGCGGGCGGCTGGCACGCCTTCGTCTCGACGGTCCGCTGGATCACGGTCGTCCTGGGCGTGCTGCTGCCCTTCGCCGCGGCGGCGCTGCTGGTGGCGCTGGTGTGGCGGCTGGTGCGCCCCTGGCTGCCGCGTCGTCCGGAGGGGGTGCTGTCGCGGCGCACCGGGCCTGCCGTGCCGCCGCCTCCGGTGGCGGTCCCGGGGCCGGTGGCGGCGTCCGGTGCCGCACAGGGCGCGGCGCCGGACGCGGGCGCGGGCGCGGCGCGGCAGGACGGTGACCGCGCGGAGGGTCCTGGGGCCGCCCCGGAGGAGGCGGGGGCTCAGAAGGCCCCGAAGCCCCCGAAGGCCCCGGACAAGGAGTGAGTGAACGCCGGTGGGCCGGGTCTCCCCGGAAGGAGGCCCGGCCCACCGGCGTCCCGCCGGGACGGAGCGGTCTCAGCGCGCGGTCTGCTCGTGCACGTACTCCACCAGGCGGGTGAGCGCGTCGGGGTCGGTGTCGGGCAGCACTCCGTGGCCGAGGTTGAAGATGTGCCCCGGCAGACCGCGGGCGGCGTCCAGCACGCGCCGCGCCTGGGTCTCGACGGCCTCGCGCGGCGCGAAGAGCACCGCCGGGTCGAGGTTGCCCTGGACGGCCTTGTCCGGGCCGATCCGGCGGGCGGCCTCGTCCAGCGGCACCCGCCAGTCCGCGCCGACGACGTCCGGGCCCGCCTCGGACATGGCGCCCAGCAGCTCTCCGGTGCCGACGCCGAAGTGGATGCGGGGGACGCCGTAGTGGGCGACGGCGTCGAAGACCTTGGCGGAGGCGGGCAGCACCGAGTCGCGGTAGTCGGCGGGGGCCAGGGCCCCGGCCCAGGAGTCGAAGAGCTGGACGGCGCTCGCGCCCGCCTCGATCTGCACCTTCAGGAAGGCGGTGGTGATGTCCGCGAGCCGGTCCAGCAGGTCCGCCCACAGCTCCGGGTCGCCGTACATCATCGCCTTGGTGTGCTCGTGGTTGCGGGACGGCCCGCCCTCCACGAGGTAGCTGGCGAGGGTGAAGGGCGCGCCGGCGAAGCCGATGAGCGGGGTGGCGCCCAGTTCGGCGGTGAGCATCCGGACGGCCTCGGTGACGTACTCCACGTCGCCCGGCTCCAGCGGGCGCAGCCGCTCCAGGTCGGCGCGGGAGCGGACGGGCCGCTCGACGACGGGGCCCACTCCGGGCTTGATGTCGAGGTCGAGGCCGATGGCCTTGAGGGGCACGACGATGTCGCTGAAGTAGATGGCCGCGTCCACCCCGTGACGGCGGACGGGCTGGAGGGTGATCTCGGTGACGAGATCGGGGCGCATGCAGGAGTCGAGCATCCCGATGCCCTCGCGCACCTTCCGGTACTCCGGCAGGGAGCGTCCGGCCTGCCGCATGAACCACACCGGGGTGTGCGGCACGGGCTCGCGGCGGCACGCCCGCAGGAAGGCGGAGTCGGCGAGCGCGGGGTCGGTGGCCGCGGG
>NZ_JAKMAY010000219.1:0-9907 GCF_022015835.1 Streptomyces sp. ICN903
GCTCCGGGGGGCTCCCGGAGGGCGCCGGATCCCGGTGCGGCCATGGGTTTTCCGCGATCTGGCGGAGCCGGGCCAAGGGCCGCGCCGGCGGCCTTCGAGGGCCTGGCGGCGATGGCGCACGACCCCCCGTTCGGGTGACGGGGGAGACGCCGTGCGGTGACGCGGCGGACACCCCTCAGCCCCTCCGCTCCGGCACCGCGCCACCGCACGGAGCCGGGGCGGAGTTGGAGCGGAGGCCGGCGGTCAGCGCGAGGTGGCGATGACGACCTCGGAGCCCGCCTCGTCCCCGGCCGTGCGCCAGCCCTCGGCGGCCCGGTCGGCCTCCCAGACCCGCTTCCCGTAGGAGACGCGCTCGATCCCCAGCTCCTGGGAGTGGGCCACGGCCCAGTGCGCCAGCTCCCAGCCGCGGCGGTCGGCGTCCGCCCCGCCGGCGCGCGCCGGGGTGTGGACGGGGACGGAGACCACCGGGCCGGGCGCGCTGCGCCCGGCGCCGCCGCCGTCGATGCCGGGGGCGTCCGGCAGGACGTCCGCGCCGAACTCGCGGACCAGCCGCTCGCGCACCCGGACCGGGTCGCCGGCGGCCGTCTCCCCGGGGGCGGCCTTCGCGGGCACGCAGTTCAGGGCGGCGGCCCGGCGGCCGGTCAGCGCGGCGGCCAGAAGCGCCGCCTTCGGCTCGTGCTTGGCGTAGGCGTCGGGGAAGCCGCTGCGCTGCACCCGCTGGGCGGCGACGGTCAGGGGCAGCCGGGAGTAGCCCGGGATCTCCGCCAGGTGCTCGTAGAACTTCCCGGCCGAGTACACCGGGTCCATGATCTGCTCCGCCGTCCCCCAGCCCTGGGAGGGCCGCTGCTGGAAGAGGCCGACGGAGTCGCGGTCGCCGTAGTCGATGTTGCGCAGCGCCGACTCCTGCATGGCCGTGGCCAGGGCGATGGTGACGGCCCGCTCGGGCAGCCTGCGGGCGGAGGCGACGGCCTGGATGGTCGAGGCGTTGGCGGCCTGCTGCGGTTCGATGACGTACGGCTCGCCGCCGGCCGCGGTCACGGTGCAGCGTGCCGGTCCGGACCCGCCGGGATCGTGGCGCACGAGGAGGTACCCGGCGAGTCCGAGCAGTACGACGCACGCGGCGGCCAGGCGCAGCAGCCTGCCGCGGCGTGGAGTTGAAGCTCGCTCGGACACGCGACAAAGGTACCGGCCCCGCCGTGTCCGGGACCCGGACGTGACGCGGATCCCACGGGCGGGCGCCAGGTAGGGTCGGCCGCATGGAGAGTGCCCCCGAAATCCCGGGAACCGCCCCCGGGGAGAGCCCGGATCCGGCCCTGGACCTGACCCTGGACGGGGCGTCGCTGACCGCGCGCCTGGTCGACATCCCCTCGGTCAGCGGAGACGAGAAACCGCTCGCGGACGCGATCGAGACCGCGCTGCGCGCCCTGCCGCACCTGCGCGTGGACCGGTACGGCAACAACGTCGTCGCACGCACCGCACTCGGCCGGGCCGAACGGGTCGTCCTGGCCGGGCACATCGACACCGTGCCGATCGCGGGCAACGTGCCCTCGCGGCTGGAGGACGGCGTGCTGTGGGGCTGCGGCACCTCCGACATGAAGGCCGGGGTCGCCGTCCAGCTCAGGATCGCCGCCACCGTGCCCGAGCCCAACCGCGACCTGACCTTCGTCTTCTACGACAACGAGGAGGTCGCCGCCCACCTCAACGGCCTCGGCCACCTGGCGAGCGCCCACCCCGACTGGCTGGCCGGGGACTTCGCGGTGCTGCTGGAGCCCTCCGAGGGGCAGGTCGAGGGCGGCTGCCAGGGCACGCTGCGGGTCGGGCTGCGGATGACCGGGCAACGCGCCCACTCGGCGCGGAGCTGGAAGGGCGTCAACGCCGTCCACGCCGCCGCGCCGGTCCTGGCCCGGCTGGCCGCGTACGAGCCCAGGCGGCCGGTGGTCGACGGGCTGGAGTTCCGCGAGGGCCTCAACGCCGTGGGGATCACCGGCGGCGTCGCGGGCAACGTCATCCCCGACGAGTGCACCGTGACCGTCAACTACCGCTACGCGCCCGACCTCACCGAACAGGAGGCGCTCGCCCACGTGCGGGAGGTGTTCGCCGGCTGCGGTGTGGCGGAGTTCGAGGTGGAGGACAGCTCCGGCCCGGCACGGCCCGGTCTGACGCACCCCGCCGCGGCGGCCTTCGTCGAGGCGGTCGGCGGCGAGGTGCGGCCGAAGTACGGCTGGACCGACGTCTCCCGGTTCAGCGCGCTGGGTGTGCCCGCCGTCAACTACGGCCCCGGGGACCCGAATCTGGCGCACAAGCGCGACGAGAGGGTGGAGACGGCGCTGATCGGCCACTGCGAGGAACGGCTGCGCGCCTGGCTTACCGCCTGAACCGCTGGGTATCGGCTGATGTCGCGGGGCCCGCACCGCCGGTGCGGGCCCCGCGACATCAGCCGGCCGCCGGTACGTCCGGGGAAGTTCCGCTCCGTGGAAGTTCCGCTCCGTGTGATCCGGACCTGCGTACCCTGGCGGCCTGTACGTCGGCGTCGACAAGGGAGTACGGCATGGCCAGTGCGGAGGAGTTCGAGCAGGGGGACGCACCGCGGGAGCAGCGCCTCGGACCGGTGCTGCGCCGCCACGGCCAGGTGCAGCACAGCACCACCGACCAGCGTCTGCTGGACACCGCCGGACCCTCGGACTGGCTGCACCAGGACCCGTGGCGGGTCATGCGCATCCAGTCGGAGTTCGTCGAGGGCTTCGGCACCCTGACCGAGATCGGCCCCGCCATCAGCGTCTTCGGCTCGGCGCGCACACCCGAGGGCTCGCCCGAGTACGAGGCCGGGGTGCGGATCGGGCGGGCGCTGGTGGAGGCCGGCTTCGCGGTGATCACCGGCGGCGGCCCGGGTGCGATGGAGGCGGCCAACAAGGGCGCCAGGGAGGCGGGCGGCACCTCGGTCGGCCTGGGCATCGAGCTGCCCTTCGAGCAGGGGATGAACCGTTATGTCGACATCGGCGTCAACTTCCGCTACTTCTTCGTGCGCAAGACGATGTTCGTGAAGTACGCCAGCGGTTTCGTCGTCCTGCCGGGCGGCATGGGCACGATGGACGAGCTGTTCGAGGCGATCACCCTGGTCCAGACGCGGAAGGTGACCCGCTTCCCGATCGTGCTGTTCGGCACGGACTACTGGCGGGGACTGGTGGACTGGCTGCGCGCCACCGTCGTGCCCAGCGGGAAGATCGGCGCGCAGGACATGGAGCTCTTCCACCTCACCGACGACGTGGACGAGGCGATCGCCCTGGTCACCAAGGAGACCTCCGGCAAGGGGGCGTCGGGGGAGGGTTTCCGGCCGGAGGACCCGGACTGACCGGTCCGGCGCGCCCCGGCCGGGCCGGAGGAAGGGCTCAGGCCAGGCCCCGGCGGGCCACGGCCGGCGGGCGCAGACCCGCGATGGAGGCCACCATGTCGAGCACCTGGCGGGTCTCGGCCACCTCGTGGACGCGGTAGACCCGCGCGCCCAGCCAGGCGGAGACCGCGGTCGTGGCCAGGGTTCCGGTCAGCCGCTCCTTGACGGGCCGGTCCAGGGTCTCCCCGACGAAGTCCTTGTTGGACAGCGACACCAGCACCGGCCACCCGGTGGCCACCATCTCCTCCAGCCGCCGGGTGACCTCCAGCGAGTGGCGGGTGTTCTTGCCGAAGTCGTGGCCGGGGTCGATCAGCACCGCGTCCCGCCGCACCCCGGCCGCGACCGCGCGCTCGGCGAGCGCGACCGTGCGGCGCAGCACGTCGGCCATGACGTCGTCGTACGCCACCCGGTGCGGGCGGGTGCGCGGCGCGGCGCCGCCGGTGTGGGTGCACACCAGTCCGGCGCCGTACCGCGCCGCCACCTCGGCCAGCTTCGGATCCACGCCGCCCCAGGCGTCGTTGAGCAGGTCCGCGCCCGCCTCGCAGACTGCCTCGCCCACCTCGTGCCGCCAGGTGTCCACGCTGATCACCACGTCCGGCCAGCGCCGTCGCACCTCGGCGACGAAGCCCGCGGTGCGGCGCACCTCCTCCTCGGCGGAGACCTCCTCGCCGGGGCCGGCCTTCACACCCCCTATGTCGATGATGGCGGCGCCCTCCGCGACAGCCTGCTCGACCCGGTCCAGGGCCGGTCCGTCGCGGAAGGTGGCGCCCCTGTCGTAGAAGGAGTCCGGCGTCCGGTTCACGATGGCCATGACCACCGTCTCGTGCTCGCCGAACTCGCGCCGTCCCAGCCGCAGCATCCGCTGTCCTCTCCTCCCGCGCTCCCCGGCACCGCACAGTGCCCCGCAGCCGACCCTAGCTCTCCCGCCGTGGCACGATCGCAGCAGACCTGTACCTGCCGTTTGGCGTGTCGGACCCGGGGAGATGGCGTGTTCTGGTTTCTGCTGATCGCGTTGGTCGTGGTGGTCGCCGCGGTCGCGCTGGCCGTGGTGGGGGGTGGCGACGGGCCGGGCCGCACCGCGACGGGCGGACTCGCCGACGCCCTGCCGGACCGGACCGAGGCATGGCTGCCGCCCGACCGCCCCCTGAACCGCTCCGACCTGGAGGCGCTGCGGCTGCCGCAGGCCGTACGGGGCTACCGGATGGAGGAGGTGGACGACGTGCTGGACCGGCTCGGCGCCGAACTGGCCGAGCGCGACGCCCGGATCGCCGAACTGGAGGCGTCGCTGGCGGGCACGCAGGCGGCGGCGCTGGGCGGGCCCGGCATGTTCGGCGAGCCCGGCGGCGGCCCCGGGGACCGTCCCGGCACGGCGTTTGGCGGGGAGTCCGGCGCTGTGCCCGGCGAGGAGCCCGGCGGACCGGGGGAGCCGCGGTGACCGCCGGAGGCGGGGCGCTCCCCGGACCGGACGGGCGGCTGCGCTGCCCGTGGGGCCTGTCCACCGAGGACTACACCGCCTACCACGACACCGAGTGGGGCCGCCCGGTGCACGGCGACGACGCGCTGTTCGAGCGGCTGTCCCTGGAGGCGTTCCAGTCCGGGCTGTCCTGGCTGACCATCCTGCGCCGGCGGGAGGGCTTCCGGGCGGCCTTCGCGGGCTTCCGGATCGCGGAGGTGGCGGAGTTCACCGACGCCGACCGGGAACGGCTGCTCGCCGATCCGGGCATCATCCGCAACCGCGCCAAGATCGACGCGACCATCGCCAACGCGAGGGTCGCGGCCGAGTGGGAGCCGGGCGAACTGGACGCCCTGGTGTGGTCCCACGCCCCCGACCCGGCCGGCCGTCCCGCGCCGCGCACGCTCGCCGAGGTGCCCGCGATCACGCCGGAGTCCACGGCGCTGTCCAAGGAGCTGAAGAGGCGCGGCTTCCGCTTCACCGGCCCCACCACGGCCTACGCCCTGATGCAGGCGTGCGGCCTGGTCGACGACCACCTGGCGGACTGCTGCGCCCGCGCCCCGCGCTCCGCCGGCTGAGCCCGCGCCACGCGTCCCGCGCCCGCCGCCCGACGCCCGGCGTCCGACGCCCGGCGCCCTCCGGACGCCGGGCGCCTCCCGACGGGGCGTCAGCGTCCGCGGTAGACGGGCTTCTCCTTGGCGACGAACGCCTCCACCGCGGCCCTGTGGTCCTCCGAGGCGCCGGCCCGGGCCTGGAGTTCGGCCTCCTTCTCCAGCGTCTCGGCCAGTGAGTGCGAGGAGCCGTGGGCGAGGGACTCCTTGAGCGCGGCGTACGCGACCGTCGGCCCCTCGGCGAGCCGCCGGGCCGCTTCCTCGGCCTCGGCCGCCAGCCGGTCGGCCGGGACGACCCGGTTGGCGATGCCCAACTCCAGGGCCTCGGGCGCCTTCACGCTGCGCGGGAAGAGCAGCAGTTCGGCGGCGCGGCCCGGGCCGACCAGGCGCGGCAGGGTCCAGGACACCCCGGAGTCGGCGGTGAGCGCCACCCCGGCGAAGGAGGTGTTGAAGGAGGCGGTGTCGGCGACCACCCGGTAGTCGGCGGCGAAGGCGAACCCCGCCCCGGCGCCGGCCGCGACGCCGTTGACGCCCGCCACCACCGGCTTGGGCATGGAGGCGATCGCCAGGGTGATCGGGTTGTAGTGCTCGCGCACGGTGTCCAGCGCGGCGCCGCCGCTGCGCCGCAGCTCCTCGACGTGCTCCTTGAGGTCCTGCCCGACGCAGAACGCCCGCCCGCTGCCGGTCAGCAGCACCGCGCGCACCGCCGGGTCGCCGGCCGCCTCCCGCAGGGCGTCCCGCAGCGCCTCCTTGAGCGCGGTGTCGAGCGCGTTCATGGCGTCGGGGCGGTTGAGGGTGACGGTCGCCAGCCCTCCGGAAACTTCGTAGACGACGTTGTCTGACATGGGGGCCAGCATGGCAAGGAACGGCGGGGGCCGGTACGGGCCCGCGTGCGAGCCGCGTGTGACCTGCGTCAAACGGCCGCGGTGCCCTCCTGGGGGAGAAAGGGCGCAGTATTGCAGCCTGATCCCCGAATTGGGTGGTTTTGCGCGAGGGTGTTGTGCAAGGGATACGGACCGATGTTGGTCATGAGGTCGTGCGATGCGGGATAATGGCCAAGAAGCAATGTGTTCGACGCCGGCGACACCTGGGTTGCCCGGCTGAGATCAGCTGGTTTCAGGAAGGGGAACGAGCATGGCGGCCATGAAGCCGCGGACGGGCGATGGCCCGCTCGAGGTGACCAAGGAGGGGCGGGGCATCATCATGCGCGTTCCGCTCGAAGGCGGTGGACGACTCGTCGTCGAGCTCACCCCTGACGAGGCGGATGCACTCGGCGAAGCTCTGAAGAAGGCCTGCGGCTGAGGAGCGACAAGACCTCCGGCGCACACCGCCTTCGCACCACCACCGCCGCCCCCGGGAGAGCACGGCCCCCGGGGGCGGCGGTGTGCCGTCGGGCGACCGGTCCGGCGGTCGGCGGTGGCCCGTGGTAGGTGGCCGCGGTCGGCGGTGGCGGTCAGTGGTGGCGCTTGACCGCGCACAGCAGACCGTCGCCCACCGGCAGCAGCGAGGGCAGCAGCGAGGTGCTGTCCCGGACGGTGCGCAGCAGTTCGCGCAGTCTGAGGACCTCCGCGGGCTGGGACGAGGAGTCGACGGTGCGGCCGTCGGCGAAGACGCCCTCGAAGCAGACCAGTCCGCCCGGGCGTAGCAGGCGCAACGATTCGCCCAGGTACTCCAGGCACTCCGTCCGGTCGCCGTCGCAGAAGACCAGGTCGTAACCGCCGTCGGCGAGCCGGGGCAGGACGTCCAGGGCGCGGCCGGGGATGAAGCGGGCGCGGTTGGCCGCGAAGCCCGCGGCGCGGAACGCCTGGCGGGCGATCTGCTGGCACTCCGGCTCGGTGTCCACGGTCGTCAGCACGCCGTCGGGCCGCATGCCGTGCAGCAGGTGGATGCCCGACACCCCCGTGCCGGTGCCGATCTCGGCGACCGCCTTGGCGTCCACGGCCGCGGCCAGCAGCCGCAGCGCGGCGCCCGTGCCGTCCGACACCGCGCGCAGGCCCGCCTCCCGGGCCCGGTCGCGGGCCCAGCGCAGCGCCGCCGAGTGCTCGGAGCGCTCGGCGTGCTGGACGTTCTCCGCGCCGTACGCGTCGGCGAACGCCCAGCTCGTCTGCCGGTTGCCGGTAATTGCCCTCTCCTGTCCCCGTGGTGCCCGCAACCGTGACTGTATCCGCTGGTGCCGGGAACCCGCAGATGGGACCGCGCGTTGGTTGTGTGGAAGCCGTACGGCGAGTGGCGGGGGAACGTACATGGCACTCGGCGGTAAGAGGGCCAAAGAAGCTTATCCGGAGCTAACGGGCGAGGTGGCTATGGTAGGGACTCCACTGGACACCACCAGAGCCGACAGGGGAGGTGCGGCTGCGGCCGGCGACCGGAAAGTGCTCAGGCGCTTCCTCAGGTCCTCCGGCGAGCCGAAATCCGTGAACGACACCGCTGACCACCGCCACGCCGCCGACTCCGTGACCACCGCGACCTTCGCAACCGACGCGGACGCTCCGGCGTGGACGCCTCCCACCTGGGAGGAGATCGTCAGCACCCACAGCGCACGGGTCTACCGCCTCGCCTACCGCCTCACCGGGAACCAGCACGACGCCGAGGACCTGACCCAGGAGGTCTTCGTCCGGGTCTTCCGCTCGCTGTCCACCTACACCCCCGGCACCTTCGAGGGCTGGCTGCACCGCATCACCACGAACCTCTTCCTGGACATGGTGCGGCGCAAGCAGCGCATCCGCTTCGACGCCCTCGGCGACGACGCGGCCGAGCGGCTGCCCAGCCGCGAGCCCTCGCCGCAGCAGCACTTCAACGACACCCACTTCGACGCCGACGTCCAGCAGGCGCTGGACACCCTCGCCCCGGAGTTCCGGGCGGCGGTGGTGCTCTGCGACATCGAGGGGCTGTCCTACGAGGAGATCGCCGCGACGCTCGGCGTGAAGCTCGGCACGGTCCGCAGCCGCATCCACCGCGGCCGCTCCCATCTGCGCAAGGCCCTCAAGCACCGGTCCCCCCGGGCCCGTGGCGGGCAGCGCGCTCTGGCCGGGGCCCTCCCCGGCGCCGTGGGAGGGGAGGGCGGCACCGCGTGAGCGGCACACACGACGGCGTACCCGCCCCGGAGCCGACCCCGGCCGAGCAGCACCTGGGCGACCGGCTGGCGGCCCTGGTGGACGGCGAACTGGGTCACGAGACACGCGAGCGCGTCCTGGCGCACCTGGCGACCTGCCACACCTGCAAGGCGGAGGCCGACGCGCAGCGCAGGCTGAAGAGCGTCTTCGCGGACGCCGCGCCCCCGCCGCCCTCGGAGCGGCTGCTGGCCAGGCTCCAGGGGCTGCCCGGAGGACTGGACGACGACCCCGGACGGGGCCGGGGCGGGCCGCCGGACTCCTCCGCATCCTCGTCCCCCTGGGACTTCGAGTACCTGCCGGCCGACAGCGTGCTCACCTCCGACCGCGGATTCCGCATCCACCGGGTCCATGAGGCGGACCGTTCCTCCTCACGCGGCCGCCGCTTCGCCTTCGCGGCGGCGGGCGCGGTCTCGCTGGCGGCCTTCGCCATCGGCGGCGCGCTCACCTCGGCGGCCACCGGCGGCTCCACGGTCGCCGCGGGCGGGGACGGCGGTACGAGCGCCCGCTCGCCGCGCACGGCGGCCGTCGGGACGGAGCGCGGCGGCGAGCGGAGCGGCGGCAGACCGGGGCAGCGAGCGGGGAAGGGGACGAGCGGCACGCCGAGCGGACCGGCCGTGGCGCCGACGCGGCCGCCCGTGCTGTCGGTGTCACCGCTGGAGGCCGCCTACGCCCCCCGGCCCCACGAGCTGACGGTGGTGCCGGTGATCGAGGTGCTGCCCACCCTGCACCCGCCGCTGATACACCCCACGCAGTACGGGACGCCGCCGGGCGAGGGGCCGCCGGAGCGGCAGGAGCCCGTCAGGCAGCCGCTCATCGCGGCGACCCCCATGGCCGCGGCCCCCTCGGCCACGCCCACCGCCCCGGCGGGCGCCACTCCGGCGCCCACGCTCCCGCCGGGCCGCTGACCGTCTCCGACCGTCTCCGGTGCCGCGCGGACGGGCCGCCCGTACGGCGCGGCCCGTCCGTACCCCTGTACGCCTCCGCGATCCCCTGTGAGCCCCGTTGCCCCGGTGTTCCGCCGGGGCGGTGACGCGTCCCTGCGGTCCCCGCGGGGGAAACCTCGCGGCCCCGGCCGGTCCGGCTTCGCCGACGGGGGCGGAACTGGTTGAATCGTGGGGATGTGGTGCGAGTCCGCACGGAGCGAGACGCGGGCCGATGCTGGGGAGAACATGGACGAGGGGAAGGCCGCCGGGCAGCGGCCGACGTGGTGGAGCCGTCCGCGTGGGGTCTCGGCCCCGCGTCCGGTGGCCGGAGGCGCCCGTACGCCCCAGGGCTCGCCGGTCCCGCTGCACGGGGAGGATCCGTACGGCACCCCGCCCTACGGCGGTCCCGGCCCCTGGGC
>NZ_JAKMAY010000022.1:0-35557 GCF_022015835.1 Streptomyces sp. ICN903
GGGCAGGGTGTGGTTGATCTCGAGGAGGCGGGCTGCGCCCGAGCGGAGGTCTGGGTGGGCGGAGAGGCCGGCGCCGAGGACCTCGTAGAGGCAGTGGCCGTTCTCGGTGGCGCAGCTGACGTCGATGACCGGTGAGCTGTTCGGCTGCCGGTCCGCCCGCAGCAGGGCCGCCATCAGCTCCAGACGTACCGCCTCGTGGGTCTTGCAGGTGCGGTCGGCCGCTGCCGAGGCCTCCAGGGCCTGGGCGAGGGCGGTGCCCGGGGCCGTCTTCGCGGAAGTGGTGCCTGTCGTGGTGGGCATGGGGGCGGGTTCCTCCGGCTCGGGCTGCTGCGGGGCTTGGGGAGTGTGCTCGTCGTTCCCCACCGGGACGGTCGCGGTGGCCAGGCGTTCCTCGAGGGTGTGTCGTGCGTGGGACAGGGCGTCGGCCCAGCCGCTGCGCTCCAGGTCGGCCCGGATCCGGCTCGCGTCCGGGGTGCCGGAGGCGAGCGCTCGGTCGGTGTTCACGGCGAGGTCGCGCAGCAGGTTCAGGCGGGCCCTGTCCGGGGAGCCGAGTACGCGCCAGACGTCCAGCCAGTCGTGCTGGTCCAGGCGCAGGCAGCGGTTGGCCATGCCCTTGAGTTCCGAGAGCCGGACACGGGCATCGCCCGGGACGTCGCCGTCGGCCAGCTTCCCGAGGACGCCGAGTGCGTCCGCGTAGCGCTTGGCCATGGTGGGGGAGATGGGCTTGCGGCCGCGCTCGTCGGCCGTGACGAAGCTGACGGTGGAGTCGTGGCGGAGCACCCAGACGTCCAGCTCCGCTCCAGTGGCGGGGGGCGTGGAGCCGTGGCGCACGGCCAGGAGCAGCGGGCGGTCGGTGGGGGGTGAGACGGCTTCGACCTTGTAGTTGCCGCCGCTGGTGTGGCCGAGCACGCGGACGCGGAGGTCGGTGCCGATCTCCGGGATGCCGGCCTCCGGGATGTCGCCCGCCGCCGTGTCCGGTGCGGAAGCGGGGGTCGGCTGCTCGGTGGTGTCGTCGGTGTCCGTGAGGGCCTCGGGGAGCGGGGAGGTGTGCAGGACGGTCAGGCTCTGGGTGCTGCGGGTGAGGGCGATGTAGAGCCGGCGCAGGCCGGCCGGGCCGCGGTCGGCGATGGTGGCGGGTTCGAGGACGAGGACGTGGTCGTACTCCATGCCCTTGGCGTCGGCGGCGGCCAGGACGGACACCGCCTCGCGCTCCTGGCCTGTGACGCCCTCGGCCAGGTCCAGTTGGCGGCTGATCTCACCGAGCCAGCCGGAGTCGTCGGGGACGATGACGGCCACCGAACGCAGGGTGTGCCCGTCGCTGGTACCGACCAGGCGGGTGACCTGGGCGACGGTGTCGACGAGGAGCGACCACGGCTCGGTCGCCACCGTCCGCACGGCGTCCTCGCCGGCCTCACGTACGGCCCGGGGATAGGGCAGGGCGGGAGCGACGGCGCGGGCCAGGGGAGCGACGAACTCCATGATCTCGGACGGCACGCGGTAGCTGGTGTTCAGCTCGGCCACGCGCCAGTCGCCGTGGTCGGACAGCAGGGCGCCCAGGCGTTCCCAGTCGGTGTAGGTGTGAGGACCGGTGGCCTGGGCGAGATCTCCCAGGACGGTCATGGAACCGTTCGCGGCGCAGCGGCGGCGCAGGCAGCGGGCCTGCATCGGGGTCAGGTCCTGGGCTTCGTCGATGACGATGTGCCCGTAACGCCGGGGTGTCTCCCCGTCGATGAGGTACCGCAGCTCCTCCAGGCAGACGCGGTCGTCCAGAGTCCACGGCTCGTCGGCGGCCGCGGTGGCCCGGGGCCGGTGCAGGGCGGCCTGCTCCTGTTCGTTGAGGATGCCGTCGGCGCAGGCGCGCAGCAGGTCGGCCGAGTCGTACAGGCTGCGGAGCGCCTCCCTGGCACCGGGTGACGGCCAGACGCGCTCGACGAGGCGCTCGACCCGGCGGTTGCGTTCCAGGTCGCGGCGGATGGTGTTGTCGCGGCTGCGGCGCGGGGAGATGGCGATGAGTTCTTGCAGGAGGCGGTCGACGAGCAGGCTGCGGAAGCGGTCGCGGCGTTCGCGGTAGGCGCCGTCGCCATCGCGGGCCTGGTCGAGGACGGCGAGGATCTCCGAGCGGGGAACGCGCAGGGTGGTGCTGCCGGCGGTGACGGTGAACGCCGGCTCGTCGCCCTCGAAGGAGGGTGCGGTGGTGAGGCCGTCGAGGGCCTCGGGACGGCACTCGTTCTCCACCCGCCGCCGCAGGACGGTGGCCATGCGCTCGTCGGACTTCACCAGCCGCGCCTGCGGGCTGTCGGAGCCGAGGACCTCGCCGTCCCACAGGCGGTTCAGCTGTACGGCGTTGACATCGCGGACGCCGAGCGTGGGGAGTACCTGCCCGACGTAGTCCAGGAACCTCTGGTGGGGCCCGATGACCAGGACGTCCTGGGCCTTGAAGTGGTCGTTGTGGACCAGCCAGGTCACGCGGTGCAGACCGATCGCGGACTTACCGGTACCCGGACCGCCCTGCACGACGAGGATGTCGGAGGGCGAACCGGTGACCAGGTCCATCTGGTCGCGGCGGATGGTCTCCACGATGTCCCGCATGCGGCCGCCGCGCGAACGCTGAAGCTCCCGCAGGAGGAAGTCGTCGGGCTGCGGAGGCTTGCGCCGCTGGATGCGCACGACATCGCCCGGGGTGGGGACCTGCGGACGCGGCGCCTGCCGCTCCTGAGGGGCGGCGGCCGGCTCCGCTGCCTGGTCTTCCGGGGCCGCCGGCTCGGCCTCGTCCATGGCCGGCCGGGGCCGGGGGACGGTGCCGGCGACGGCGATCTCGTCGAGGTAGTCCTCGACGATGCGCTGCGCGCAGCGCAACTGCCGCCGCAGGAGCACCTCACCGGGTTCGGAGGGCAGCGCTTCGGCCCACTTCTTGGCCAGCGGGCTGGTCCACAGAAGGACCACCGGATCCCCGGTGGCGGGGTCGCGGACGCCACGGCGGCCGATGTACCAGGTCTCGTGGGCGGCATCGGCCCCCTCCCGCACATCGACCCGGCTGGTGACCAGCGAGGCGCTGCCGAGGCCGCCGTACGCCGCGGCCCGCTCCTCGGCCTCGATCCGGTTGGCGACGCCGTCCTTCCCGCTGGCGGAGGCCGTGGCGACCGACTGCCCGGTCATCTCGGCCAGTTGCTTCTCATAGCAGTCGTAGGCGCGGTCCACCGCCTTCTGCTCGATGGCGATGACGGCGTCGCGCGTGGTGGTGCTCATGTACTTCCCCTCCCTTGCAGCACCCCGGGAGGCGCTGCGCCGGGCATACACCCGGACCCCACGAAAAGAACTATCAGAGACTCCACTGGTGTGGGCAGTCAGGACGCCAGTTCGAGGGCGGGCCCGCTGACCTCCGCCCGCCAGGCGCGGACCTGCTCGTACGTGGGGTCGATCTCGTACTGGTGGTCGTGGCATCCCAGGCAGAGGCGCGACCAGACGGCGTTGGCGCGCCGAGCGAGCTCCGCCTCGGTTTAGCAGCGGAGACAGAGCATCTTGGCCCGCATCGTGGTGGCGGCGGGACCCGGGAGCGCGGCGCCCAGCGTGCGGTCGACGGCTGGCGGCTGCTGCACAGTCCGGAGGCCCGGGCCCACGCGGTGCTGAACGACGGGAAGTCCTCGCTGCGCACCATCGCCCGGCTGGACAGGGAGGAACTCGAAGGGGCGGTCGAGGCACTCCGGCCCGTGCTGGACCTCGAGGTCGGGCAGCGCGACGCCGGGATCGTGCTCAGCGCCAGGCGCGTCGCCGACGCCCTCGGCCGCGGTCCGCTCGCCGAAGCTCACGCAGCCCGCGATCTGCGCAGCGAGATCGAGGTGTTCACGGCGTCGCCGACGCCGGCCCTGCCCCGGTAGGACGCGGGTAGAGTCCACCGGCATGGAGCCGATCACGTACAGCACCTCTCGCGTGGTCCTGCGGGAACTCGCCGTGGACGACGTGGAGGCGGTCCACGCCGTCTACGGCGACCCGAAGGCCACCGAGCACCTGTCGTTCGAGCCCCGCTCGCGCGAGCAGGTGGAGGGGATCGTCCGGCGCTCGATGGCCTCGGCCGGCGAGGAGCCGCGCACCGAGTACGCGCTGACCGTCACCATCCTCTCCGGCGAACTGATCGGCTTCGCCCGCCTGGCCATGGACCCCCACCAGCCGCAGGCCGCCACCATCGGCTTCGCACTGAATCCCGCGTACTGGGGCCAGGGGTACGGCACCGAGACCGTCCGCGCACTGATGGGCCTGGCGTTCGACCGGCTCGGCCTCCACCGGCTGTGGGCGGCGCGCTCTCCCGCCAACGAGGCGTCCCACCGCACCCTGGTCAGGGCGGGGATGACCGAGGAGGGACGCATCCGGGGGCACGTGTACGTGCGGGGGAGCTGGCGGGACTCCGTCACCTACTCGGTGCTGGCCGAGGAGTGGCAGCCGGAACGGTGACACTTCCGGTCTTCCGCATCGCAGGCGCCTCCCTTCCGCACATGGCAGCATGACCACGATCCCCTTGCTGTCAGGTGCGCCCCAGTGCACGAGTGCAGGCAGTGCTTCGGCGGTGGTTCGGGGAGGAATGACCGTGTGCCAGCCCCGGCGCCGGTGTCTGCGAGCCTGTGATGATGCCGGGCTGCCGGTCGTCGGTGTTGACCGGTGTCAATCTTCTTTTTCCCGGGCTCAGTTCAGGTTGCCCTCCGGCCGACGCCGGGGAGGAAACGCCCGGCGCGGGCGGTGTAGGCCGCGTACGCGGCGCCGTGCGCGGCCCTGAGGCAGGGCTCCTCCACCACGCGGACCTGGAGTTGGACGGCCGCGACCAGGCAGGCCAGGGCGAGGAGGGAGACCGGGTTCGGGACCATCAGGGCCAGGCCGGTCGCCGTGCACGTCATGACGGCGAAGACGGGGTTGCGGACGTGCGCGAACAGTCCGCCGGTGACCGGCGCGGTGCGCTCCCCCGCGTCCACACCCACCCGCCAGGAGGCGCCCATGTTCGTCTGCGCCGCCGTCGTGGCCGCCACCCCCGCCAGGGCGGCCACCAGCCCGGTCCACCGCAGCGCGGGGACGGCGGCGGTGGGCAGCCCGGCGAGCGCGGCCAGGGGAGCGGCGACCCCGCCGAGCAGGGCGGCCACGAACAGCACCCCGGCCCACCAGGAGGCTTCACCGGGGCGGCCGGAGACGCCGCGGAAGCCCGCGTCCCCGGTGCGGCGGCGCTGGAGAGCGGCGCGGACGCCGAAGGCGAATTCCGCCCACCCCAGGTGGAGGGCGAGCGCGGCCCGGTCCCAGCCGTTCACCGCTTCACCTCCGCCTCCGGCACGGGTGCGCAGCAGGCGCAGCCCGGGCGGCAGCCGCAGCCGTCCTCCTCGGCCCCGGCCGGCTCGGTGGCCGCCGCGGCTGCCGCGGTGGCGTTCGGTGCGCAGCAGCCCCTGCCCTGCCAGGCTTCGCGGCCCTCCTTGACGGCGACGGCGGCGATCACGAGGGCGGCGGCGGGGTCGGCCCAGGTCCAGCCCAGGGCGGCGTTGAGGAGCAGGCCGGCCAGCAGAACGGCGGACAGGTAGGTGCACAGCAGGGTCTGCTTGGAGTCCGCCACCGCGGAGGCGGAACCGAGTTCGCGTCCGGCCCGGCGCTGGGCGAGGGAGAGGAACGGCATGACCGCCAGGGACAGGGCGGCCAGCACGATGCCGGGGGCGGAGGGCTCTGCCTCCCCGCCGCCGGTCAGTGCCCGGACGGCGTCGACGGTGACGTAGGCGGCGAGCGCGAAGAAGGAGACGGCGATGATCCGCAGGGCGCGCTGCTCGCGGGCCTCGCGGACGGCGTGGTCGGCGGCGGAGAACTGCCAGGCGACCGCGGCGGCCGAGGACACCTCGACGACCGAGTCCAGACCGAAGCCGATCAGCGCGGCCGAGGAGGCGGCCGTCCCGGCGATGAGGGCGACGGCCGCCTCGGCGACGTTGTAGGCGATGGTGGCCGCGACCAGCAGCCGTATCCGGCGGATGAGGGCGTCGCGGCGGGCCGGGGACGGGCCCGGGGACAGGGGTGTTCCGGCGGCCACGGTCAGCAGCACCCCTTCTCCGCGGCGTCCGGGCAGGTGCGGTCGGCGGCGACGGCGACCACCGCGGTGCGCAGGTCGTCCAGCGCGTGACCGAGGCGGGGGTCGGCCAGCTCGTAGCGGGTGCGACGGCCCTCGGGGGCGGCGACGACCAGACCGCAGTCGCGCAGGCACGCCAGGTGGTTCGACAGCCGGGTGCGGGAGATGCCCAGCGCGTCGGCGAGATCGGCCGGGTAGGCGGGGGCATCGCGCAGGGTCAGCAGGATGCGGCAGCGGATCGGGTCGGCCAGCGCCCGGCCGAACCGGGTCAGGGCATCGAGATCGGTGGCGAGAGTCAGCACATCGCGACAATACACATGAACTTGAATTCAGGGAACCTTGAACTGTTTCGAGGTGTCACCGCAGGAGCTCGAAGGCGACCGCGGCCGCCAACCCGCCGAGAACGGCCCCGGCCACCGTCTGGGGCGGGGCGTGGTCGCGCAGCGCGACCCGGGACCAGCCGATGACCGCCACGCCCGGCAGCAGCCACGCCATCCAGGTGCCGTAGGCGAGGACGAGCACCACGACCACGCCGCCGGCGACGGCGCTGTGGACGGAGACTTTCCATCAGAGGGTCACCAGGATGGTCGTGGTCGGCCGGCGAACATGGCGACGACGGGAAAGGCCGGCTCGGAAGCGGCACGGAAGGCATCCACCGGACCCTCTTCCCGGCAGAGCCGGCACCGCGCGCTCGACATCCGCTGACCCGCCGTCAAGGCGATCGGGACCGTACCTATTCGCCCGCGGTCACCAGCCCCGACTCGTAGGCGAAGACCACCGCCTGGGCGCGGTCGCGCAGGCCGAGCTTGTTCAGGACACGGCTCACGTGCGTCTTGACCGTCTGCTCGGCCAGTACCAGCGTCTGCGCGATCTCCGCGTTGGACCGGCCGCGGGCCACCAGGGTGAGGACCTCGGTCTCGCGTTCCGTCAGAGCCTTGAGCCGCAGCGCGGGCCTGCCCCGGGCGGCGGGACGCTGCCGGGCGAAGTCCGCGATGAGGCGGCGTGTCACGGAAGGGGCGAGCAGCGCGTCGCCCGAGGCCACGACGCGTACCGCCGCGATGAGGTCGGCCGGCGGCGCGTCCTTGAGCAGGAAGCCGCTCGCGCCCGCCCGCAGCGCCTCGTACACGTAGTCGTCGACGTCGAACGTGGTGAGCATCAGGACACGCGGCCGGTGTGTCACACCCGGCGGGGGCGCCAGGATGTGGTGCGCGGCCCGGAGGCCGTCCATCTCGGGCATGCGGACGTCCATCAGCACCACGTCGGGGTGGGTGCGCCAGCTCAGCTCGACGCCCTGCGCGCCGTCGGGGGCCTCGCCCACCACGTCGATGTCGCTCTGGGCGGCCAGCAGCGCGGCGAAGCCGGCCCGCACCATGGCCTGGTCGTCGACGATGATGACCCGGATCGTCATGCCGCTCCCTCACTGTCGTTCTCCGTCACCGGCGGCGTCACCGGCAACCGCGCGGCCACCCGGAAGCCGCCGTCCGGCAGCGGCCCGGTGTCCAGTTCGCCGCCCAGCAGCCGCACCCTTTCCCGCATGCCGACCAGGCCGTGCCCGGTGCGGTCCTCCTCGAACGGTGCGGCGGGCGGGTCGGGCGGCGGCCCGTTGACGACGAGGACGGTGAGCCGCGCGCCGTCCCCCGAAGCGGACTCCGACACCGACACCTGTGCCGGAGCGCCCGGCGCGTGCCGCACGACGTTCGCGAGGGCCTCCTGGACGATGCGGTACGCGGCCAGGCCCACCACCTCGGGCACGTCGGCGTCGCAGGGGGTGAACTCCACCGGTACGCCTGCTCTTACCGTCGCCTCCACCAGCTGCCCGATCCGTGTCAGGCCCGGCTGGGGCGCGAGCTCGCCGTGCGTCTCCTCGTTCCGCAGCACGCCGAGGAGCCGTCGCATCTCCCCGAGCGATTCGCGCGCGGTCGCCGCGATGGACGTGAACTCCTCCCGCACGTCCGGCGGCAGCCCGTCGAGGCGGTACACCGCGGTGTCCGCCTGCACCGTGATGACGGACATGTGGTGCGCCACCACGTCGTGCAGTTCGCGCGCGATGCGGGCGCGCTCCTCCAGCAGCGTCCGCCGGCCGCGCTCGGCCTCGCTGATCGTCTCCTGCTCGGCCAGCCTGCGCTGCGCCTCGTACCGCTCGCGGAGCGCACCGCAGAGCACGAGCACGGCGCCGCTGAGCACGATGAGCAGTGTGGTGCTGCCGCCCGTGTCGTGGGGCACGGCGAACTCCAGGCCGATGCCCGCGCCCACCGTCGCCAGCCACACCACCACAAGCGTCCGGCGCGGTTCGCGCAGGCCGAGGGCGAGGCAGAGACCGACGTACCCGACGATCTCCATGGGCGGGAACGGCCACAGGAGCCGTTCCCCGAAGTCGACGGCGAGCAGGGCGAGCGCCCCGGCCACGTCCGCGGTGAAGATCACGTACCAGGCCCTCAGCGGGCGGACGACGGCGAGCAGCAGCGGCGCCGTCTGCGCGACGGCCAGCGCGCTCGCCACGCCGCTGTTCAGGCCGTAGTCGGCGGTGAGGACCACGATGGTCGTGGGCAGCAGGGCCACGCACAGCACGAACGCCACGGCCCACGGCAGCAGCCGTACCCACCGACGCGGCGTGTCGGCGAGCAGCGCGCGTGGGCGCTGCTCTCCCCCTGAGTTCATGAGCCCCAGCTTAGGCGTGGCGGGGCCGCGTCAGGACGCGTGCGGCCGCCGGGTCGGCCCGGCGCGGGCGCGGTCACCGGTCCCGGCGGCGGGGTCCGCCGGGCCGCCCGTGCCGGGTGCGCGGCGACCGCTGTGCCCGCACGCGCGCCGGGCCGTGAGCCGGTGCGTGCCGAACGCCTCCGGTGCCGGCACGGAGCGGCTCCCCCACCTCGTGCAGGTGGCGCAGGACCCGGCGGTAGGAGTCGACGAGGCCGGTCTCCGTGTAGGGGACGCCGAGGTCGTGGCAGTGGGCCTTCACCAGGGGCCGGGCGAGCCTCAGGTGGGGTCGGGGCATGCTGGGGAACAAGTGGTGCTCGATCTGGTAGTTGAGGCCGCCGAGGAACCAGTCGGTGAGGACGCCGCCTTCGATGTTGCGGGACGTGAGGACCTGGCGCCGCAGGTGACCCCACTTCTCGCCGTCGGGGTCGGGCATGTCCATCCCCTTGTGGTTGGGCGCGAAGGCCATGCCCAGGTGCAGCCCGAACAGGGCTTGGTGGAGGGCGGCGAAGACGAGCGCCCGCGCCGGCGGCATGGTCGTCAGGAGCACCGTGAGGTATCCGGCGACGTGGGCAGTGAGGAGCGTGCCTTCCACCAGGCGCTCGCGGCCGGTCCGGCGGCGCAGGTCCCGGAAGCCGTAGAGCTTCAGGGCGAGGCCCTCCAGGAGGGTGAGCGGGAAGAAGAGCCAGGCCTGGTGGCGGGTGAGCAGGCCGCGGAAACCCGTGCGGGTGGCGGCCTGCTCGCCGGTGAAGACGAGGACGTCGGCGGCGACGTCGGGGTCCTTGCCGATGTGGTTGGGGTTGGCGTGGTGGCGGTTGTGCTTGTCGTTCCACCACGCGTAGCTCATGCCGAGCAGCAGGTTGCCGTGGACGAGTCCGATGCGGCGGTTGGTGGCCCGGTCGCCGCTGATCTGGGCGTGGCCCGCGTCGTGGCCGATGAACGCGGTGCGGGCGCACAGGACGGCGAGGACCGGGGCGAGAGCGAGTACCCACCAGGAGTCGCCGGTGAGTGCCATGCCGGTGACGACGGCGGCCAGACCGAGTGCGTTGGCCGCTATGGTGCGTGCGTACCAGCCGGTGCGCCGGTCGAGCAGCCCCTGCCCCCTGACGTCGCGCAGCAGGGGTGTGAACTCGCTGCCGGTTTCAGGTGAGGGCTGCCTCGCGGCGGTTCTCGCGGGGTGCGGCGGAGCGGTTTCGTCGGTTGTGGGCGTGCCGGGTGTGGACATGGTTGCGCTCCGGTGTTCGGTGGAGGGTGTCGTGGTGCTCGGTTTCGTCCGGTCGTTCGAGGTGCCCGGTGCCGCCGGTGGCGAGGGTCCGTGTCTCGGCGGCCCCGGACCGTGGTGACGCGGCGGCGCGGACACGCCGCTCACGCCGCTCACGCCGCTCACGCCGCTCACGCCGCTCACGCCGCTCACGCCGCTCACGCCGCTCACGCCGCTCACGCCGCTCACGCCGCGAGCGCGAAGTAGAAGAAGCCCGCCGCCAGCACGCCCGCCGACGCGCGCAGGACCGTTCCGGTGCGGTCCCACGGGGCCTCCAGGGGCCGGGCGAGCCTCGCGATCGCCACGAGCAGCCCCGCGAAGAGCGGCATCCAGGCCAGCCGCGCCAGGATCCATCCGACCGTGTCCGGCGCGGTGGTCAGACCGGGGACCTCACCGAAGTACGAGGCGGGGACCGCGGCGGCGAGCATCGCCGTCTGGTGCCAGCACAGGATCGTCATCGCCGACAGGTTGACGATCACCACCGGGCCCCACAGGGCGGGGCGCCGGAGCAGCCGGGCCAGCCGGTCGCGCAGCGCGATCGCCGCACCGGACTGGAGGGCCGCCAGCGCGAGGACCAGCAGGGACGGCGGATGGGAGTTGGTACGGGATCGGCCGGGCACGCCCACCATCGACGCCGGGTAGTGGAAGACGAGCAGCAGGGCGGCGAACAGGGCCGCGCCGCCCGCGAGCAGCAGCCACGCCTCACGCCGGCCCAGCCGCCTGTCCGCCCAGGAGACGCCCAGCTGGTAGGCGAACATCCAGCCCGGGAGCAGGTTGAGCAGGCTCAGCCAGGACGGCACGGCGTCCGCGTAAGGCCCGTAGCGGAGGAAGTCGACCACCGCGACACAGCCGAGCAGCGGGGCGGCGGCCCAGAAGCCGAGACGCCGCGAGGCCCGGACGCAGTACGGGGTGAGGGCGGTGATCACGGCGTAGACGCCGACGAACCACAGGGGCTGGACGACCAGGGTCGACGCGGTGTGCAGCGTGGCGGTCGGGATGCCGAGGCCGTAGTGCAGGGCCGGCAGGAGCAGCGCCCACACGGCGGTGGCGCCGAGGACGGGGCGGCCCAGTCGCCCGAGGCGGCCGGCGGTCCACTGGCGGGCCAAGCCCGTGCGGCGGTGGAAGGAGAGGTACGAGGAGTAGCCGCCGACCAGGAAGAAGATGCCCAGCATCTGGAGGAGCCAGCTTGCCGGGGCCAGCGAGCCGAACGCGGCCAGCGGGCTGGCGTTGTGCAGGCCGCCGCCGCTGTCGAGGGTGAAGCCGCCCAGCAGCCAGTGGCCGGCCGGGACGGCCAGGAGCGCCGCCGCGCGCAGGCCGTCGACGGCGCGGTCGCGGTGGGCGGGGGTGCGTTCGTCGATCCCGGCGGTGAACTTCGCGAGCTTTGCGGAGGCCTTCACCGCAGGTCCCCGCGGGCGATCGCCGCGAACGCGGTCAGAGTGGAGGTACCGGGGGCGAGGTACTCGTCGTGTGCCGGGACGTCGTCGGCGGGCAGGACGGTCGCGCCGAAGCCGGGCGAGGTGGGGTCCGGGCCGTGGCCCAGGCCCAGGACCTCGACGTTGGGGACGCGGTCGATCCAGTCCTTCGGGGACTTCGCCGCCCAGACGCGGGCATCGGTGCCGAGCGCGGTGACGCCGTCGGCACGCATGCCGGGCGAGCCCATGACGACGATGTCGCTCGCGTCGGTGTCGGAGGCGGCGAGGCCGCAGACCACCGAGCCGTAGCTGTGGCAGAAGAGGGAGGGGCCGGGGAGGCCCGCCGCGTCCAGGCCGTCGGTGAAACGGGTGAGGCGCTCGGCACCGGCCTCGGCGAGCCGGCCCGTCGCCAGGTCCAGGCCGATACCGGAGGGGGTGGTGTAGCCGGCCCAGGCGATGACGGCCGTGTCGTCACCCGCCTCCCTCTGGAGGACGGCTGCCTGCTGCGCCGTGGCGTCGAACGTGGCGAGGTCGGTGTCCGAGCCGGGGACGATCACCGCGATGTGGACGGCGCTCTCCAGGTCACCCGCGACCTGCGCGATCATGCCGCGGCCGCGCGGGTCGTACGCCAGGACCTGGTCGCCCGCGTGGGCGTTGGCCTCGTAACGGAGGTCTACGGGAGCGCCGTCGAGGTTGCCCACCACGGTGGGGTGGTCCCTGGCGAGTCTGCGCTGCTGAGCGCTGGTCAGGCCGGCGAAGAAGGCCGCCACCTCATGCGGGCCGGCCGTGGCGGGGTCCGGTGGCTCCTTGCCCGGGAAGCCGTCCGCCAGCCAGGCGGCGGTGCCGGGGAGCGGACCGCTCGGCGGGCTCTGGGTGCTCGCCGAGGCTGAGCCCGCCGTGCCGCCGGCCAGCAGTGTGGTCAGCAGGGCGGTGACCAGAGTCCTCCTGAAGCGGCGCATCCGTCCCTCTCCTTCGTCTCGTCCGCGGTGACGGCGGGAAGGTAGGAAGGCGGTGGGAGGCGGGGCGTCACTCCGGGGAGCCAAGTCGGCGGTGATACCCGGGTAGGGGGTGGGTGAGAAACCGTTGCCTTTCGACCGCGGTGAACATCGGGCGGGGCGCGGGGACTCGGGCGGGCGATAGAACGCCGGAGGCAGCGGGTCAGGCGGTGCTTGGCGGCGAGGTGCCAAACCGTCCCGGGCGAGATGACCCCAGTGGTCTGCCGTGACCCGACGGTCGGCTTCCGGGTTTCCCTTTCACGGCTTCTTCCCCGGTGATGGAATGAGGAGGTCCGGCCTGAATCATCGTGGGAGAGACATACGCGTGCACGCTCAGGAGACCACCTTCAGCAAGCTCGTCCAGGGCGAGAAACAGTTCCAGGTCCCGCTCTACCAGCGGACGTACAGCTGGGGTGAGGAGGAGCTCAAACGCCTGTGGGATGACGTGACGGAGTTGGTCGAGGATCGGCTCGGAGGGCAGTCACCGGCGGCGCACTTCCTCGGCTCCGTCGTGTTGGCGCCGGGGCGCATCACGGCGGGAGGTATGCAGCGCTGGCTGGTCGTCGACGGTCAGCAGCGGCTCACCACCCTCATGCTCGCCTTCGCCGCCCTGCGCGATCGCCACCGCGAGCGCGGAGAATCCTCCCGCATGAAGGCCGAGCGTATCCACAACCTTCTACTGGTCAACAGCTACCAGTCCGGTGACGACCACTACCGTCTGCTGCCGACCCAGGCCGATCGCGAGGCCTTTGCCGCATGTGTTGACAACTCCCCTCGAGCCGGCGGCCCCGGTAACGTGGGCAGCGCCTACCGGTTCTTCCTGCGTGCCCTCACCGAGGGTGAGGAGAGCGGAGGGGAACAGTGGACGGACGCGGTCGAAACCGTGCTGAGCGATCTGCTGACGATCGTCGAGATCACGGCCGCAGAGGGCGACAACGTCTACCGCATCTTCGAGTCGATCAACAACACCGGCGTCGGACTCAGCCAAAGCGATCTGCTGCGCAACTACGTCTTCATGTGTCTGCCCACCCGTGGGGAGTCCGTCTACCGCAACCTATGGCTGCCCATGCAGAAGTTGCTCGGGCCGGAGCGTCTGGAACTGCTCGTCTGGCTCGACCTGGTGGTGGCCGGCAACAGCAGGGCCAAGCAGAGCGATATCTACCGCGACCAGAAGCAGCGCCTGGAACCCCTGAGCGGTGACGAGGCCGCCCTGGAGGCGGAGATCGCATCACTGGCCCGGCGCGCCGGGCGTCTGATGCGCATCCTGGAACCCGGGCGCGAACCACACCCGCAGTTGCGCGAGGTGCTGGAGAGGCTCTCCCGGTGGGGAGGGCAAACGCACTACCCGCTGGCCCTTCACCTGCTCGACCGGGTGGACACCGGCGACGCCACCGCAGACGATGCCGCCCTCGCCCTGGCCTACGCCGAGAGCTACATGGTGCGCCGCCTCTTCGCGGGCCTGTCCACCACCGGTAGCAATCGCGTCTTCATGGAGATGGCCAAGGAACTGGAGAAGGACGGCCCTCGGGCCGAGGCCGTACGCCGCTTCCTGTCCAAGAACACCGGAGTCAGGGCGTGGCCCGGGGACGCCGCCGTGCGCGAGGCGATCCGAACCCGCCCCTTCTACCGGGCAGGCCGCAGCAACCAGCGGTTCCAGGTACTGCGCAGGCTGGAGGAGAGCTACGGCGGCAGCGAGCCCGTCGACTACGCCAGGGCGCGGCTCACCGTTGAGCACGTCCTGCCGCAGCGGCCGGCCCAGCAGTGGTACGACCTGCTCGCCGAGGAGGCCGAGGACGGCCAAAGCCCGGACGAACTGCACGCCCTGCTGGTCCACACCCTGGGTAACCTGACCCTGTCCGCCGACAACGCGCGGCTGTCGAACCATCCGTTCCGCCGCAAGCAGGAGATCCTGGATGCCAGCGCCCTGCGCATGAACCAGAAGATCGCAGCCCAGGAACGCTGGGGCCGGGCGGAGATCCTTGCCCGTGCCGACGAACTCGCCGAGTGGGCTGTGCGGTTGTGGCCGGGGCCTGTTGAGGACGCCCTGCCTGCCGACGACGAGTGGACCGGATGGAAGGAACTGCGCGCTGCGCTGCTCGCCATGCCGTCCGGTACTTGGACGACATACGGTGATGTGGCGGCGCTGATCGGTACCCACGCCGTTCCGGTCGGGCAATACCTGGCCTCCAAACCGGGGGTCCACGGTGCGTACCGCGTCCTGACGGCAGACGGCCGGGTCTCGTCGAAGATCCCCTCGCCCGGCGGCCAGCATTCGGAGGACCCGAGGACGCTCCTGGAGGCGGAGGGCGTCACCTTCGACGAAGCGAAGCGCGCCCGCCGTTCCCACCGGCTGACCACCGCCGACCTGGCGGCTCTCCTCGGCAAGGACATCGCCGAGGACGCCGCCCCGGTTCCCGACACCGATGTGGAGCAGCAGGCGGCGGCCGGCCGCTTCGAGGCGCTGCTGCGTGACAACCAGACCAGGGAGACAGTGGCGGGTGTGCTGGAAGCACTGCGGTTCTGGGAGCAGCAGGGCGGTTACCGCGCCTACGGGCGGGCGAGCGAGACCAGTTGCTCGCCGGTGATCAGGCTGGGCGGACGGCTCGACTCCCGAGCTCTGTGGCCCATCGCGATCTACCCGGTCACCGGCACGGTCGAGGTCGTCTTCCAGCACCTCAAGCGACGTCCTCCCTTCGATGACGAACCACTGCGCCGCGAACTGATGACCAGGCTCAACGAGATCGAGGGCATCGACCTCGCCGAGGCCAAGCTCGATCTGAGGCCTTCCTTCCCGATCGAGGTCTTCGCGGAGCACGGGGAGGAGATCTGCGCCGTGCTGGAGTGGTTCGCGCATACGGTCGCCCTCTCGGAGGCGCGTCGCATGCTGGACGACGACCCCGGCACGTACTGAGAACCGGGGCCGGACGGACCTCGTGTGCTTCCCGCACTCCTCGTACGAGGCACGAGGTCCGTCCGGCCGGACGGCCGGGCTACGAGGAGCTCCTGCCCACGACGGGCGCCAGGAACGGGCTCGGCGTGCCGTGCCAGGACACCCGGAGCGCCTCCCGTGCCCGTGTGCACGCCACGAACAGCAGGCTCAGCTCGCTGTTCATGTCCTCCTGGTGCTGCTGTGCGTCGACCTCCGCCGGAGTGACCGCCGACTTCATCGGCACGGTGCCGTCGTTCACGCCGGCCACGGCCACGCACCGGAACTCCAGCCCCTTCATCCGGTGCATCGTCGCGACCCGCACTCCGGGGCCGCCGCGTCCGCGGCCCAGTACGCACGCCGCGATCCCGGCTCCCTCCAGAGCCCGCGCGATGTCCCGCCCGAACTGCAGGAACCGCACCGCGACCCCGATGTGCTCCGCCTCCACCCCCGAAGTGATCCACTTCTCCACCCGAGCCACCAGCGCGGCCATCTCCTCGGATCTGGTCGCGTACGCGGCGGCCTCCGGCCGTTCACCGTGCATGGTGGAGCGGTAGCCGGTCAGGGACTCCTTCGCACCGTCCATGTCGTCCGGTTCCTCGCCGGTCAGCAGTGAGGCGGACCACAGGAGGATCTCCTGTGTGGTGCGGTAGTTGATCCGCAGCCTGTGCGAGCGTCCCATCACCGGGATGCCGAGCGAGCGCAGCGAGACACGGTTGCCGTAGATGCGCTGGTGGGTGTCGCCCGCGATGAACAGGTCGTCAGGACCGTGTGCCGAGAGGGAGCGGAGGAACCGCCACTGCGCGGGATGCAGGTCCTGTGCCTCGTCGACCACCACGTGCCGGAACGGTCTCTCGCCGAGTTCCTCCGTGACGCGCGCCGCCTCGGCGCACACCTGCAGGAAGGTCCACTCGCCGGCCTGCCGCAACTGTTCCTCGAAGGCGGCTATCGCCTGCCACACCTGGAGCCGCTTCAGCGGCCCGAGCGGGCTGCTCCGGCCGGTCCTCGGCGCCTTCAGGTACTCCTCCGGTGTGGTGAGCGCCTGCGCGAGGACGACCTGCCGCCACTCCTGGTCCAGGAACACGTCCGTGAAGTCGAGATCCAGGCGGCGGGCGATCCGCGCCCAGCGTGCGGTGACCTCCTTCTGGTCGAAGAGCAGTTTCAGCGGTGCGCCGCCGCGCCGCGCCCGTACCATCTCGTTCGCCAGGGCATCGACGTTCACCACCCGGATCCTCGCGCGGACGGCGGCGTCCGCGACCAGCAGTTCCAGGCTCCGCTCCAGTTCGGCGGCCAGGTCCTTGGTGTAGGTGGTCAGCAGCACGCAGCCGCCGGGCGCGTCGGCGGGCAGCTGCCGCGCCAGGTGGTACGCCCGGTGCAGGGCGACCACCGTCTTACCGGTACCGGGGCCGCCCATGACGCGTGCCGGGCCGGCATAGCCCTCGTGGTACGCGACCCGGTACTGGCTCGGATGCAGGAAGACCCGCCATGCGTCGAACGGCCGCTCCAGGATCTCCTGCAGCTCGTCGGTGCCGGAGACCAGTGCGACCCGGCCGCGTGAACGGGCCATGGCGGTCGCGAGTTCGTCACCGCCGGAGGGGTTGGTCGGCTCCGGCGCGGTCCGGGCGTACGCCTGGACGATCTCCCGGTCGATCTCGGCCGGTTCCATTCCGGTGGCGAGTCCGAGGAGTACATCGTACTGCTGCTCCGGGAGCACCTTGTGCAGTGCCTCCAGATGGGTCTCATCCGGCACCAGCCGGATGATGGGCAGGATTTCCTCGTCCACGCCGAGGCTGCGAAGTACCTTGTCCGGGAACTTCGGGGCGGGGAACAGACGGGAGGGCTCCTCGGCCGCCCGGGCACGCAGCCCGGCCGTGACCCGCTCCAGAGCGACGTCGTTGCGGATCTCGACGCCCTGGGTGGCCTCGTTGACCGAGGCCCGGTGCTTCGCGGCCCACTCGTTGGCCTTGTCGTGGGGAAGGACTCTCAACAGCAGGTAGCTGTCGCCGGTTTCCGCCTTGAGGACGACGCCCCGCCAGAAGTCGGTGATGCGGATGGTCCGGATCCGCGGGTCCCGCTGGTGTGTCAGCTTTTCGAGGTGGAGTCCCGCGTGTGTGGCCGCAGCGAACTTCTCGAACACCTCGTACACGCGTCTCTGGACGGCTTTCTCCAACCCGGCGAACTCCAGCAGGAAATCCCGGTGCATGCCCAGTGTCGCCATTCCGTCCCTTCGGAGGCCCTTCTCGGATCACCTCACTCTACTGAGAGGCGCCTGTGGGGGAAGGGAGACCACGTGAACCGTCCGTCGCGCCTCCGGGGCTGGACCGCCACCGCAGGCGCCCATGAGGCCGGGGCCGTACGGGCGCATGCGATGGCGGCCCGCGAAGGTCACCGGCGCTGGGCGGGGAAGGACGCCGCGTTGGGGCGTCGCGGGTTGAAGACCCAGACGCCCTGGGAGTGTGTGGCGCCCATCACGCGCCCGGAGTCGCGCAGCCAGGGGTTCGCCCTCTGGAACGGGGCGAAGTTGTCATTCGAGACGATCACGCCGCCCACCTCCTCAGCGATGCTGATGACCAGGGCGTCGCCGCGTCCCTCGGTACCGGCCGGGGGCTGGACCACCGTGCCGGCGGCGATGGCCGCCTCCACCTGCGGACGTTCATTCTCGGACACGTCGTGCCGGAGCGTGGCATCGACGACGACATGGATGTCCCGGTCCGGATGCTTGAACCTCAGCGACCTGATGGCGGCCTGGAGTGCGGCGAAGCTCGGCTGTCCACCCGATGCTCTCGGGGGGCGGCCGTTCCAGGCGAGGTTCGAGCCGTCCACGACCAGCGGCGCGGCCGCCTGCCCGCCTGCGGCGGCCGGCCCGGCCACGGGGGCCGGTTTGGCCGCGGATGCGGGACCGGCCGGCCGGGAGTGAGCGCTCCCGGCCGCCTGGGGGCGGTCCTGGTGAGGATGCGTCGGCTTGGGCGCGCTCTGCCCGGCGGGGTGGAGCGCGAGCAGGCGGTTCAGCTCCTTTCGCACCTCCGGGGGAACGCTGCTGTCACCGAACACCTTCACCTCGCCGTCGAGGACGATCTGCCCGGTCTTCTGCAGCGTCGCCCTGACGGTGAGGAGTCCCTCCTTGCTGTAGGTGTACTCCAGATCGAAGACACCGTCCTCGGCCCTGCACCTCTGCGGGTAAGCAAGGGTGAGTTCGGTCAGCTTGACGTTGTCCGGGTGGTCGACGGGACGGTCCGGGTCCCCCTCCCACACCTCGACGGTCAGCTGCGACACGTGGTCCCTGGCGGGCTGGTACGACTTGGTGCGCTGTTGCGGCAGCCGCTGATTGCGGTCGATGAGTGCGCTGAAACCGCGCCGCCCCTCCTGGTCCTTGGTCACCGTGCCCAGGGCATGGGTGTTGACGACCCGGATGATGCTCCTCAGCTCACCGTCCATGGCGGCGGCGCTGATCGCGGCCCCCTGGGCCACGGCGGTCATGGGGTCGCACAGGGCGGTGTCCACGAGTTCGCAGTCGAGCGCCTCCGACACCGCGGCCCGCACCGCGGGAATCTGACTGCTCCCCCCGATCATCAGCACCGCCGTGAGGTCCTGCGGGTCGATCCGGGCCTGTTCGAGGCACTCCTCGACGGGGTCGAGCGCCCGGTTGATCAGGTCCTGGATTCCCTCCGAGAACTCCTGCTGGCCGATCTCGACGGCCACGCCGTCCGGTGTGACGATCCGGACCGACTCCTGCTGCGACAGCAGGATCTTGTTGCGCTCGATGTCCAGGTTGAACTGCCGCTGCTCGGACTCGCTCCACCGGCCCCGGGCCGGAGCCCGGTCGAGGACCATACGGCGCAGCCGGGCGTCGATCTCCAGCCCGCCGAGGCGGTTGACGCCCCGGCTCGCCTTCTCGTCGAAGAAGCCGTCCTCGTGCAGCAGGAGTGTGGCGTCCATGGTGCCGCCGCCCCAGTCGAAGACCAGGAACTCGCCGTCCTCCTCCATCGCGTGCGCGTAGGCGATCGCCGCGGCGGTCGGTTCGTTGAGCAGTGTTCTGACCTTGATGCCCGCGGCACGGGCGGCTTCACGCGTGCGGAAACGCGCCGCGCCGGTCGCGTTGGCCGGCACGGTGATGACGGCTTCGTGGATCTCGGTGGCAGCCTCCTCCTCGGCCGCGCCCGCCATGGCCCGGAAGACCCCGGCCGCGGCGGTGGTCGCCGCGAACCTCTGGCCGCCGATGGTGACGAGGGGCTCCTCGCGCAGCATCCGCTTGCACGCCTCGACGGCGCTTTCGGAGCGCAGTTTGGCCTCCCAGCCGAACAGGGTGCCCGAGCGCAGGGAGCTGGTGCCCACCACCGAGGGGTAGAGCAGTTCGAAGCCGGGGCGGCGCCAGTCGGCGTCCAGCCCCTGCCCGCCGATCTCCAGGACTTCGACGTACTCGCCGTTCCACTGGGCGGCCACCGAATTGGTGGTGCCGAAGTCGATGCCGGCCGCGGTCATGCTTCCTCCCCCACAGCCGTGCCCGCGGGGCCGGGCACGCGCCGCAGCTGCCCCGCGAGGATGACCTTGCCGGTGAGTTCGTCCACGTATGCCGGACGCAGGAGCTCGAACGCGTCACCCTCGCCCTCGGTCACCACGAATCGGTCGCTCTGCTCGGGCTCGGTCACCCGGTTCAGACGCAGCTCGCGCAGATGTGCCTCCATGGAGCCGCTGACTGTGTCGCCGCCCCGGTCCGCCTGGGACCAGAGCAGTGCGTCGATCTCGGCGATCCGGCCGGCGAATCGCGCGCGGGTACGGAACTCGTCCAGGACTGCCTTGCGTACCGCGGTGTTTAGGGCGGAGACGGAGGCGGGATCCTCAGCCGGGGTGTTCCGCAGAACCTGAGGTATCCGCTCGACGACACCTTTGATGACCGTCATCGCGTCGATCGGTTCGGGGCGCTCGGCAGGCGCCGGGGACTGCGCGTCGATCACCGCGGGGGCCTCCTGCCGGGACTCCCTTCGCCGCCTCAGGCCCCCGGGCCTGTGCGGGGCCTTCCCTCCTTGCGTGCCCGGCTGTATCCGACCGCAGTGCGGACACGGCCGGTTGGGGCGCAGGGGCTTGTGAATCTTGGCGCCGCGCTTGGCGGAAGCCTTCTTCTTCGGAGTCATCGGAGCTCTGCCTTGTTCGGATCGTGCGATGTGTCGGGTCCGGCAGCCGTCACAGAGCGGTGTCGTGACGGTCGAGGTGGGGAGCCGTCGTCCGGAAGTCGTCGATGAGTTCCACGGCGGCCCGGGCACGGATGGCCTCCAGATCCGCACCGCTCGTCACGGAGGTGCGGCGGGGCAGCGGCTCCAGGGGCGGTATCAGTTGTCGTGGTACCGCGGTGGGCATCACGTAACGGGAATGGTCGAGAGGGATCTGGAAGAAGACGTCCCAGCCCGCGTCACTGCGGAGGGCGCCGCGGATACGGTCCTCGGCCTGGTTCAGCCGCGCCTGGCCGGCCTGATCCCCCTCACGCTGCACGAAGATCTCACGGCAGTGCTGCTCCCACCTCGTGGAGCCGTGGTCCAGCCCGATCTCGAGGAAGGGGTTGGTGACCGGGCCGCGGTCGTTCTTGGTGGTGGCCCGCCAGGCGAGGACGAGGGCGAGATTGCGCTCGGCGATGTCCCCGCCCCTCTCGGCGGCCTTGCGCGCGTGCTCCTCCGCAGCTGCGAGGGAGCCTTCCACGGCCGCCGTGTACGCGGCGATCGTGTAAGCCTCCGCGAGCAGGGGGGCCGGGACGTTCCGGCCGGTGCCGTCCTCTCCCGTGAAGGACCGTGCCTGGCGCGCGGCGGCCTCCAGATCGCCAGACTTCACAAGGTCGTAGGCCCGGTTCAGGGCGATCAGGGCGTGGAAGGCGCTGCGCGTGGGATCGACCGGCCCACCGGGCTGCCACAGTGTGGACATCAGCAGCCACAGACCTCGGTCCGCGACCGTCTCCAGGGACCACTGCCCGGTCAGTGCGCCGGACCTGATGTTGCGCAGCTCGATCTGCTGGGCCCGGGGCAGGGCGGCATCGAGCGCGTCGATCGAGGACAGGTCGCCGTCCACCACCACGTCGTACAGCAGGTCCCACACGTCCTCGGGCTCCCGCCGCAGGGGCGTCCCGCCGTTGAGGAAGTCGCACCGCCGCAGGTAGGAGTCCCATCCGAGCCGCTCGGCCTCCTGGCGGGTGACCGCCGTGGGAGCCAGGCGCGCTCTGAGATAGAGAGCCTCCGCCTCGTCACGCGACCGCCACGGCTCGTCCTCCGCCAGCAGCCCCCCGTGCTCAACCAGTTCGTCGACGACGGACAGCGGGGCCCAGGAGAGGACCTCTTCCAGGAAGCGGTTGGGCACGGGCACCGCACCACGGGTGGCAGCGGTGACGAACAGGGAGAACGCCGGTCCGCCCGACACGGCGCGGGCGCGCCTGCCGACTAGTTCCGCCCCGGGCGCGGTGGAGCACAGCACCCGGCACCGCTCGAGCCCTGGCTCGTTGAGCCACCGCACACCGGCGGCCCACAGATCCCGCAGGTGGCGGAGTACGGCCTCGGGCGGCAGGGAGGCCAGACCGGCGCGTACCGCGGGAAGCAGGACCTCCCGGTCCGGAGTACCCTCCAGCGCCCGGGTGAGCGTATTCCGCTGGTCCTCGGACAGCGCCGTTGCCCGCGTGATCTCCGCCAGCATCCCGTGCACCGCCTCCACGGCCTCGCTTCCGGCGACTCCGAGCCAGCGCCACTTGCGCTGCGCGAAACCGCTGACGCCCGCGGGACCGCGGCTGCGCCGACGCTCCCGCGCACGCGCCAGACGCTCCCTCTCGGCTGCGACCGCCGCCCGGTGAGCGGCGGCAGGATCCGTCATGTCGTACACGCCGACAGACTATCCGTGCCCACCGACAGCCCTCGATGCCGCGGTCGCGGAGCCCGAACGCGGCCTCCCCGGCAGGGGTGCCGTGCATGGTCGGCGGTCAGCAACACCGGCTTGGCACGGTCTGGCGGGAGCCGGCCCACCAGGTGCCTGGCCCGGTGCAGGGTGACGATGGTCCTGCCCGTGCCGGGACCGTCGCCGGTGCGGAGGGTGGCCTCCGGACGGGTGGTGGTGCGGGCCGGGCCGTGGTTCCCAGCAACCCCGGCTCGGCCGGCGCGCCGTGGGTGCCGGCCGGCCCAGGTCACGCAGCAGATCGCACACCGCACGCCGCCCCGTCAGCAGTTCGCTCCGCTGGGCGGCCTGCTGACGGTCGCCGACCGCCAGGCTGTCCACGGCCTCGCCGACCGCGGCGACACGGCGGCGCAGCCCTTCGCGCCGCCGGGACATCAGGCCGCCGTACCGCCGCGCCGCCGGAGTGAGCGACGCCCGGACAGGAAGTCCCGCTCCGTTGCGGACATCGGTCCTCACATGGCGAACGGCTCGTAGGCGAGAGCCCGGGCGACCACATCCTCAGCCGACGGCTCAGGCCCTTTGGGGTGGGGGGTCAGGCCGCCGGCATGCCCCGTCGGGCACACCGGAGCTCTGTCGAGCCGCTCCAGCCAGTCGTTCGACTCCCTGCCGCCGGCATGGTCCGTGTCGATAATCCGCCGCACGAGCGCGACGGCTTCCGCCTGGCTCACCCCCACGTCCGTCGGATCGCGTTCCTCCGCAACCGGGTCGAGGGGCGTGGCGACGGTGGGACGGGCCGGTGCCGGTGAAACCGGGGTGCTCCGGCGGGCGCCGGCCGGGTAACGTGTGCGCCATGTCGAGTCCTGAGTCGGACAGGGTGGGGGCTTTCGGTCACGCCGTCAGCCCCCTGCACCACTGAGCCCGTAGCTCTCCGCCGTCCCGCCGTGTTCCGCGGCCGGGCGAGCGTGCCCCGGGGGCCGGCCGCGGTGACGAGATGACCTTCTCTCGTGCCTCTCCTCACCCCGGAGCCACTCGATGCCTCTCGCGCTGTATCTGCTCGCCCTGGCCGTCTTCGCCATGGGCACATCCGAATTCATGCTCGCCGGCCTCCTGCCGGATCTCGCCGCCGACCTCGGTGTCACGGTCGGAGCGGCGGGCACGCTCACCTCGGCCTTCGCGGTCGGCATGGCCGTCGGCGCCCCTGTGATGGCCGCCCTGGCCCGCGCCTGGCCCCGGCGCGCCGCCCTGCTCGGGTTCACCCTGGCCTTCGCGGCGGCCCACGCCGTGGGCGCCGTCACCTCCAGCTTCCCGGTGCTGTTCGCCACCCGGGTCGTCGCCGCGCTGGCGAACGCCGGGTTCCTGGCCGTCGCCCTGACGGCCGCCGCCGCACTCGTCCCGCCCGAGCGGAAGGGGCGTGCGCTGGCCGTGCTGCTGTCCGGCACCACGCTGGCCACGATCGCCGGCGTCCCGGGTGGGTCGGCGCTGGGCACGCTGCTGGGCTGGCGGGCCGCGTTCTGGGCCGTCGCCGTGCTCTGCCTGCCCGCGGCCCTCGGTGTCCTCACGGGCGTCCCGGCCGGACGCGGGCGGGAAGAAGCGGCCGGCGGGCCGGCCCTGCGTGCGGAGTTCGCCCAGCTCACCAGGGTGCCGCTGCTGCGGGCGATGCTGCTGGGCGCGCTGGTCAACGCCGCCACGTTCGCCGGTTTCACCTTCCTCGCCCCGGTGGTGACCGGCCCCGCCGGGCTGGGCGCGTGGTGGGTCCCCCTCGCCCTGATGCTCTTCGGCGCCGGTTCCTTCGCCGGGGTCACCGTCGCCGGACGGCTGGCCGACCGGCACCCCGGCCCGGTCCTCGCCGTCGGCGGCCCGCTGCTGCTGCTCGGCTGGCCGGCCCTGGCGCTGCTGGCCGACCGGCCGGCCGTACTGCTCGCCCTGGTGTTCGTGCAGGGCGCGCTGTCGTTCGCGCTGGGCGCCACCTTGATCACCCGGGTCCTGTACGAGGCCGCCGCGGCCCCCACCCTGGCGGGGGCGTACGCCACCGCCGCCCTCAACACCGGCGCCGTCGCCGGCCCCCTGATCGCCGCGGCCACCCTCACCACCGCCGCCGGGGTCCTCGGGCCGCTGTGGGCGAGCGGGACCCTGGTCGCGGCCGCACTGCTCATCGCCCTCCCCGCACGGGCCGCGGCCGCGCCCGTCCGAAGCACCGAAACGACCCGGTGAGGAAGGAGTTTGGCCGCCGGTCCGCCGGACCCGGATAATCCGGCCGGTCGACGGTGGGGGAGGCGCGGATGGCCGAGGTGTTCGCGTGCTGTGGGTGCGGCACCGTGCTGACCGCCCCCGTGTCGCGGATCGCGCTCCCCGTCCACGCCCACCACACGTACGGGCACGAACTGCTCCCCCGCTGATGGAGCCGGGAACGTACGCGGTCGACCCGGAGCCCTCCGGGCCGCCGTGGCGGCCGTGGAGCGAGATCGGGCCGGAAGAGGCCGAGGCACGCGGGGTGTTCGCGCTGGTCCCCGCCCTGTCCTTCGGGACGCCGGGGGCGATCGTCGTCGCGCCGGGCGACATCCGCCGCACCACCGTGATCCCGGAGCGGTGCGACGGCTACTGCATGGGGCTGGACGGGCGGGACGGCCCGAACCTGGCGTGCACGGGGTGCGGGGAGCCGGTGGCGACCCGCATCGACGACTGCTCGCTCTGGCAGGCGGTGCGGCTCGAACCCGGCGCCGTGCACCGTCTGCCCGCCGACGACCCCGGCCCCCGGACGGTCGGCCGTGACGAGCCGGCCGAGGCGTGGCAGGGTTTGCCGCCCGTCGAGCAGACCGGGGCGTGGAGCCCGCTGTGGGAGGCGGCGGCGGGGGAGGCGCCGGCCCATCTGCCGGCCGCCTCGGCGGGCGAGCCCGTGGCCGTCCCCGACGGTCTCGCCGCGGAGACGTTCGGTCGCGTGCTGGACGCGCTGCTCCCGCCCGGACCACCGTCCCGCGAAGCGGTCCTGGCCGGGCCAGGTCTGCCCGCCCTCGGTCCCGGCCCCGACATCGCGCTGGTCCCACGGCATCCGCGGACGGGGCGGGTATGGCGGCCGCCGGGCGGCGCGCAGAGCCCGCCGGCCGTGCCGCTGGCCGCTGGTGTGTGGGCGCGCCTGGCCTTCCACAGCGAACGGTCGCCGCTTCCGGTGACCGGCGGACTGCCCGACGGCGTCCTCCGCGACGATCCGCCACCGATGCGTCCGTGGCGTCCGTTCCGGCCCGACCCGGGTGTGTTCCTCCACCGGCTCGCACGGCTGCCCGCCGTCCGCCTGCCGTGGCTGCGCGAGATCTACGACCGCGTGAGGAGCAGCCCGTACGACCATCCGTTCTGACGCCGTGTCGGACAACTTCCGCAGCAGCCCGTCGAAGAGGCCGCGACCGTGGCCGCGCAAGCGTAGGCGGCGGCGCGGTGACGACCGCACGGCGCCACCCGGACCAGTGCCTGCTCCCCGGGAGGACGACTCCGGCGCACCGGATCAGGCAGAACAGGACCAACGTGGCGGCGGCGAGAAGCACCACCGGTACGAGGAGGATCACAGCGGCCCTTTCCGTCGGGAGCGGCGTGGACGGGAAGCGGTTCGCGGGGGCACCGCCGGCCGGTGCGGGGGCTGGCCGGCGCCGGCGGTCAGGAGGCCGGACGGGAGGCGCGGGTGGCGCCGGCCGAGGCGACCACCACGCACAGCACCGCGGCCCACTGCGACCAGTACAGCGACTCCCGCAGCACCACCAGACCGATGAGGGCCGCCACCGCCGGCTCCAGACTCATCAGGATGCCGAACACACGCGGCGGCATCCTGCGCAGCGCCTCCAGGTCCAGCGAGTACGGGACCACCGACGACAGCAGCGCCACCCCGAGCCCCGCGGCCAGGACCCACGGCTGGAGCAACTCCGTTCCGCTGTCGGCCACGCCGAGCGGCACGGCCATCAGCGCCGCGACGGCCATCCCCAGAGCCAGCCCGCTCCCTTCGGAGGTGTGGCGGCCCAGCGCCGCGCCGAGCAGGATGTACAGCCCCCAGCACACCCCCGCGGCCAGCGCGAACAGGCAGCCGACGAGGTCGAGTTCACCGCGTCCCTCCATCAGCAGCACCACGCCGCCTCCCGCGAGCACGGCCCAGAACGCGTCCAGCCACCGCCTCGCCCCGGCCAGGGCCACCCCCAGCGGCCCGAGGAACTCGATGGTCACCGCGATCCCCAGCGGGATCCGGTCCAGCGCCAGGTAGAAGCACAGGTTCATCAGGCCCAGGACCGCGCCGTAGCCGAGCACCACCGTCCACGCACGGCGGTTCATGCGCGGCGACGGCCGCCACAGCAGCATCAGCACCGCCGCCGCGAAGAACAGCCGCAGCGCGACCGTCCCGAAGCTGCCCGCCGCGCTGAACAGGTTCTTGGCCAGCGCCGCGCCCACCTGGACGCTGACGATGCCGAGCAGTACCAGCGCCGTCGGCGGGACCGCGTCGAAGACGCGACCGGCCGACGCGGTCAGCGGGGACCGGGGGGACGGTGGGGGCGTGCCGGTTCCGGTCCCGCCGGCGTTCGAGGTGTTCGGAGCGTTCGAGGTGTTCGGGGTGGTCACGCGCGGATTATCGATGATCGGGCGCCGCACGTCACACGGCTTTCCCGCCGCCGCCCGCATCCGGGATCATCCCCTGGTGGACCTCCGGTGCGGCGGACCGCCGCGGCCGGCGCGGACCGAGTGCGACGAGGAGGCAGGGTGCTCACGTGGCGGCGGGTGACAGAGGGGGACTTCGGGCTGCTGCGGGAGTGGCTCGCGCGGCCGCACGTGGCGCGGTGGTGGCACCACGACACGTCCGCGGAGGCGGTCGCGCGGGACTTCGGCCCGGCGGCGCGCGGCGAGGAGCCGTCCGAGGACCTGCTGGTGACGGAGGACGGCACACCGGTCGCCCTGGTGCAGCGGTGCCGCTTCGCGGACTACCCCGAATACCGTGCGGAGCTGGCCGGCCAGGTCGAACTGCCCGACTCGGCGGTCACGATCGACTACCTGATCGGCGACCCCGCCCGGGTGGGACGGGGGCTGGGGCCGCGTGTGATCCGGGCGGTCGTGGCGGCCACCTGGACCGACCACCCGGACGCGTCCGCCGTTGTCGTCCCGGTGAACGCGGCCAACCGCGCGTCGTGGCGGGCCCTGGAGAAGGCCGGGCTGCGCAGGGTCGGCACGGCCGACCTGGAACCGGACAACCCGGCCGACGGCCGCGCCCACCACGTCTACCGCGCCGACCGGCCCACCGGCCGGGCCCCCGGCCCCGCCGCCCCGGGTTGATGACGGCCTCGTCCACGGAGGTATGCCTCCGCCCGGCACCGGACACCGGGCGGGAGTGGACGGAGCACGTCAGAGCGGGCTGAGGCGGGCCTTGAGCAGGCAGAACTCGTTGCCCTCCGGATCGGCGAGGACGTGCCACTGCTCCTCGCCGGTCTGGCCGATGTCGGCCGGGCGCGCCCCGATTTTCAGGAGGCGCTCGAGCTCGGCGTCCTGGTCGCGGTCGGTGGCGTTGACGTCGATGTGCAGCCGGGACTTGCCCGGCTCCGGCTCGTCCCTGCGGCTGAGGATGATCGTCGGCTGCGGACCGCCGAACCCCTCACGCGGGCCGATCTCGATGCAGTCCTCCTCGCGGTCGAGCACCACGAAGTCCAGTACCTCGCACCAGAACCGCGCCAGCACCTCGGGGTCGCGGCAACCGAGTACGAGTTCACTGATACGACATGCCATCGACGAAGACCTGCTTTCAGTATGGGAACCGCCAGGACGCCCGCGACCGTACCGGGCGAGGCGGGCAGGGGCGAAGGGTTTTCGGGAGCGCCGCTGCCCGGCCCACCCGGGGGAGCGGGACGCGTCGACGCATGAGGTCCACCGTGCCGGGGTGTCGTCGGTACGGCTCCGCGCGGGGGCGTCAGGAGAGGGCGCAGACGCAGAACTCGTGACCCTCGGGGTCGGTCATGCACGTCCAGGGCACCTCGCCCTGGCCGAGGTCGAGGTCGGTGGCGCCCAGGGCACGCAGCCGGGCCACCTCCGCCTCCTTGTCGTCACCGGGGTACGGCAGCAGGTCGAGGTGGACGCGGTCCGGTGCGGTCTTCACATCGGGCGTGCGGAGGAACTCCAGATACGGGCCGACGCCCTTGGCGGAGCGCAGCACCGCATGGTCGTCGGTCACCTCGCGCAGGGCCCAGTCCAGCGCCTCGCCCCAGAACCGGGCCATGGCCCGCGGGTCCGCGCAGTCGACGACCACCGCGGCGATCGGCCCGGTGTCCCGGTAGACCTCCCGGGGTTCCAGCACGCAGAACTCGTTGCCCTCCGGGTCGGTCAGGACCCTCCACGGCACATCGCCCTGGCCCACGTCGGCGGGCGTCGCACCGAGAGCTTCGAGGCGTGCGACCAGCTCCGCCTGGTGGGCCGCGGAGGCGGTGGCGAGGTCGAGGTGCACACGGTTCTTCGCCGCCGCCCTGGGCTCGGATACGGGAACGACGTCGATGCCGACGGCGACCGGATCCGGCCAGACGATGCCGCCGGCGGGCCCGACGTAGGTGGTCACGCCAGGGCTGTAGGCCTGCCAGCCGAGAGCCTCCGCCCAGAACCGGCCGACCGCCGGGGCGTCGAGAGCCTTGATGTTCACCTGGACGGGACGCAGCGCCATGCCGGCGATCCTACGCACACGCTCCGCGACGGCACCCGCGTTCTCGCCGACTGGGAAGCGCTCAACCCCGCCGGGCGGACCGTTCATCCGGCAGACGAGGCGCCAAGTCATAGTCGGCCCCGCGGCATCACGGGCCCGGGCTCAGCGGTGGTTCAAGGCCGTCTCCCCTTCCGGGCCCTGCGATCGGCCACAGGTCGCGGCAGGCAAGCGGGCCGATTCCCGAAGTGCGCAAGCCGGGGTGGTGCAGATGGAGGCTCCTCCGTCCCCCTAACCGGGCAAACGGGCGCGTGACGGCGAGGAGGGACCGGGGCGCGGTGGCAGGGTTCCGGGCGCCAAACGTGCCGGCGCCGTGTGGGCGCCAGAAGAAGGAGACATGGCTGTGACCACTGTGCCCGTTCGTGCCCTGACATCGCTCGCCCTCGCCGCGGCGGTCCTCGGTACCGCCGTATCCGGCGCCGCCGCGACCGGGAACCCCGCCCCGGAGCCGCCGGCCAAGAGCGCTCAGGCCCAGGCCAAGAAGCACGGTCCGCTCGCCCTGAGCACGGTGGAGGACCTCCGGTCGTCCATGCAGGGAGAGGCGTACGCCCACGCCTCGTACACCTTCTACGCCGCGCAGGCCGACCGCGAGGGGAAGCACGAGGCCGCCAAGGCGTTCCGGACGGCCGCGCACACCGAGCTGTGGGAGCACTTCGCCGAGCAGGCCGAACTGATCGGCCTGGTCGGAAGCAACGAGGCCAACCTGCGCCACGCCATCGAGGGCGAGACCCACGAGGCGTACTCGATGTACCCGACCTTCGCCGCGCAGGCCCGCCAGGACGGCGACATCAAGGCCGCCGAGCTGTTCACCGAGATCGCCGCCGACGAGGACGCCCACCGCAAGGCCTTCACGACCGCCCTCAAGGCCATCACCACAGGCAAGGGCAAGATCCCCGCCCCGCCGGCCGTCGACCGCACCGAGGTGCCCGCCGGTCTGCCGAAGGTCTCCTCCCCGCGCACCCGCGCCAACCTGGAGACCGCCATGCGCGGCGAGGCCCTCGCGCACGCCTCGTACACCTTCTTCGCCCAGCACGCCCGCAAGAGCGGCAACGGGGCGCTGGCCGACCTGTTCGCCGGCACCGCACGGGTCGAACTCCACGAGCACTTCGCCGAGGAGGGTGTTCTGGCCGGTCTGGTCTCCGACACCGCCGCCAACCTCCGCAAGTCCATCGAGGGCGAGTGGTACGAGGCCAAGGTGATGTACCCGAAGTTCGCCGAGCGCGCCCGGAAGGCCGGCGACCCGAAGGCCGCCCACGTCTTCGCCGACACCGCCGGCGACGAGGCCGCCCACGCCCGCTCCTTCGAGAAGGCCCTGCGCGACCTGAAGTGATGCCCCGGCCCACCGCGCCCGGCCGGACGGGTACGAGACCCTCCGGCCAGGCGCGCGCCGCCGGGCCGGTCAGCGTTTGACGCGGTTGCGGACGGCCAGGACCGCCAGGCCCAGCAGGACGGGCTCGACGAGGCGGGAGGCCATCTCGGTGTAGGTGCCCGTCGTGGTCAGGTCCTGCCCGGAGGAGCGGAACACCACCGAGTTGAGCGTGACGTTCAGCGCCTTCTCGAAGCGCTCGCCGGTGAACCTGTCCCCGGTGGGGTTGCGCGGGTCGGCCTTGCCGATGGTGAGGGTGACCGTGCCGCCGCCGGGCGGCACGGTGCCGGTCGCCTCCTGTTTCGGGGAGTCCTCGGGGATCCCGAAGCCCATCAGCAGTACGACGGTGACCAGCATCGTCGCCCCCAGCCAGCCCAGGGCCCGCACGGCGCGCAGCCCGTAGCCGGAGACGGCCCAGTAGGCGGCCAGCAGCGCCCGCTCACCCCGGGGCCGGGAGGCGTCGTGGCGGCGCATCTCCATCTCGCCGTAGTAGAAGTCGGCCGCTCCGGGTTCGTCCTTGCCCTCCTCCAGAGCCTTGCGCAACTGCCGGTACACCGGCGCCAGCACCGCCGGCTCCTGCGCATCCTCCCCACGCGGCGCGGGTGCCCAGCCGCTCCCGTGCCCGCCGTGCGCGGCACGCCAGTGGTGCTCCTCGGCCAGGGTGCGGCGCGGTGTCCAGCGTACGGGCCGCAGCCCGCGCCGGCGCAGCCCGGCGGGGGCCGCCGCCATGCGGCAGTGCCCCTCCAGCCGCAGCTGGTCGAGGTGGACGGTCCCGGCGAAGAGGCAGCCGGTGAGGTCGGTGCCGGTGAGCATCAGGTGCGCCGCGTCCACGCCCCGCAGCGACACGATCCGCACACGGGGGTCGGTCAGGCCGTGCTCGGGGATCCTCGAGCGGTGCGAGGCGAAGGGCCGGGAGTGGGCGGCGACGCCGACCGGGTACTCCAGCACCGCGTCGCTCAGGTCCACCTCGGCGTACCGCAGCCGCAACGCGGCGGTGGAGGTCCACCGCGTCCGCCTGCACCGTACGGCCTTCGCCGCCGCCTCGACGGTCACGGCGGTCCCGAACACCGCCTCCGACAGATCCAGCGTCCCCGCGCACACCAGTGGCCCCAGCTTCGTGGTGCGCTCGAAGAGCATCCCCGCGAACCGGGCGTCGCCGCCGATCACCGCCCCGGTGAACCACGCGCGCCCGCCGACCCGTGTGTCGTGGAACGAGAGGTGTCCGTCGACCCGCGCCCAGGCGAACCCTGCTGAGCCGCCGATCCGTGCGTGCAGGAACTGGACGGGTCCGCCGATCCTGGCGTCGTAGAACTGCGCGCCGCCGTCCGCCGTGGTCTCGCCGACCATGACGTAGCCGCCGATCTCCGTCCGGACGAACAGCAGGTCGCCGCCGGTTCGCACCTTGGTGAGCAGGCTGTTGCCGCCGATCCGTGCCTGCTGGAACGAGAGGTCGCCCCCGGTCTCCGTCCCGCCGAGCAGCACATCGCCGTCGATCCGCGCCTCGTGGAACGAGATCTCGCCACCGACGCGCAGGCCGCCGAAGGAGAGGTCACCACCGATGTGCGCCCCCTCCAACTGCAGGTCGCCGCCGAACTCCGCATCGTCGATCCGCAGGCCGTCGTCGAAGTCCGCCCCTTCGAGAAGGAGGGTGCCGAAGCGGGGCCGGCCCGTGGCGGGGTCGGTGAGTGCGCGTAACAGCTCGTTCAGCAGGTCCTGGGTGAAGGACGTGCCGCGAAGGTCGATGTCGTCGCCGGGCGACAGGGTGGCCAGGTGGGCGGTGCGGTCGGCCTCGTCCAGGTGAGCCAGGCATGTGCTGTGCCCGGGGAGGAGGATGCCGGGGCAGCCGGCCGGATCGGCGGCGTCGGCTCCCCGGCCGCAGTGCGGCCAGAAGATCAGTGCCGGGGACGGACCGGACCTCGAAGGTGTCATGCCCCCAGGACGCCCGTGCACGGCCGGGCAGTTGCCCCGGGCGGCCACGAGGGACACGGGCCGCACGGAGCCGGTTGTACGCGTTCCGACGGTCGTTGTACGCGCTCCGCGCCGTGTCGTGACGCGGCGGAGCCGCGTTGCGCCCGGTGACGGAAGGGGACGGTATGACCGAAGTCGGGACGGACGACGACACACAGCTTGAGTTCGAACGCGGTACAGGAATGCTGTACGTGTTCGGCCGCCAGGTGAAGCGGTTCCGGATGCGCCTGGGCATGAACCGCGAGGAACTCGGCCTGGTGACGGGCTACTCGCCCGCGACGATCGCCTCGATCGAACAGGGGCGGCGCATCCCGTCGGACCACTTCATCGACAAGGCCGACGAGATGCTGGACGCGAGTGAAGTCCTCAAGGAGATGAAGGAGGAGATCCGCAAGGCCCGTTACCCGAGGTTCTTCCAGGGGGCGGCGACGCTGGAACGGGAAGCCGTCGAGCTGCACGCTTATGACTCGCAGGTGGTCAACGGCCTGTTGCAGACGGAGGACTACGCGCGGTGCGTCTTTGAGATGCACCGGCCTGCGCTGGACGACGAGACGATCGAACGGCGTCTGGCGGCTCGCATGCTTCGGCAGGAGATCTTCACCAAGGGCTCTACGCCGCTGATGAGCTATGTCATGGAAGAGGTGGTGCTGCGACGGCCCATCGGTGGACCCTGCGTCATGCGAGGCCAGTTGGAGCGGATCCTCCAGGTCGGGCGGAAGCGGAACGTGGACGTACAGGTGATGCCGACGAATCGTGAGGAACACGCCGGTCTCGCTGGCCCGTTCAAACTGATCGAAACCAGTGAGGGGCGACGTATCGCTTACGCCGAGGTGCAGAAGAGCAGCACCCTCTACACGGAGCGGAAGTCTGTCCGTGAGCTCGAAGCGCAGTATGGGATCATCCGTGCTCAGGCGCTCACTCCGAGTGAGTCGATGGCCTTCATCGAGAGGTTGCTGGGAGAGACATGAGGGATCGAGAGTCGAAGCCGAGCACGGCGGAACCGGCTTGGTTCAAGAGCAGCTACAGCAGTGGTGAGGGCGGCGACTGCGTGGAGGTCGCCACCCGCCCCGAGAGCGTCCGCGTACGGGACTCCAAGGACACCGCCCGGCCCGGTCTGGCGGTCGGTCCGGAGGCCTGGGCGTCCTTCCTCGGCCTGGCGTCCCGCTCGCGCGTCTGAGGTTCGCATCGCGCCTGTGCCCTGTGCTTCCGACTCCCTCGGGAGCACAGGGCACAGCCATGCCGCCCCCTCTACGATCACCGGTCATGGCCACCCTGATCGTGACCGTCGCGCTGGCGTTCCTCGGCTACCTGGCGACTTATCTCAACGGCCTGCGGCTGGCGCAGCGGCAGGCCCGGCTCGCCCGCGTCAACCAGCAACTCAGCGACTTCTACGGCCCGTTGTTCGCGCTCATGGAGGCCAACGGCCGTATCTACGACGCCTACGCCGAGAAGTACGCCCGCCCCGACGGCCGCGACTTCTTCCACCACGACGAGCCGCCCACCGAGGAGGAACTGGCGGCGTGGCGGCTGTGGGCCACGACCGTCTTCCTCCCCAACGTCCGCGCGATGCGCGAAGTGGTCGTGACCAAGGCAGACCTCCTCATCGAGGAGGAGGTGCCGCAGGTGCTGCTGGACCTGTGCGCGCACGTCTCCGGCTACGAGATCACCGCCGCGCGCTGGGAGCAGGGCGACCACACCGAGCATCTGTCGGTGATCCGCTTTCCCGGCCGGGAGTTGCGGGAGTACGTCCGGGACCGCTTCACACGGTTGAAGCACGAGCAGGCGAAGCTGCTGGGGCGTTCGGCCACGGGCCGCCGGCGTTGGGTTGTCGGTCCCGGCCGGTGACCCCGATCGGCCGCTGCCGTCCCCTTACTCCCGAGCGTGGCTGACCGGCGCGTTCGGAGGGGAGGACACAGGTATGCGTGATGACGAGGCGGCCGGCACACAGCAGACACCCGAACCCGCCCTCGATGGAGGACAGAACGCCACCATCGGCCCGTTGGGCAGGAGGATCATCGGCTTCTGCATGGTGGGCATGGCCGTCGTGGCGCTTCTTGGCCAGACCCTGGGAGTCTGGCAGGAGGTCCACGACTTGTTCAGGTCCGAGGAGAACGGCTCCACACCGTCGTCGGCGGCGGACGGTGTCCGCTCACCTTCGGCCGAGGTCTCCGGCCGGCCGGGGTCCGCGCCCCGCTGCGGGGCGTCGGGCGACCGGCAGGTGCTGATCGAGCTCAAGGGGGAACCGACCCGTTCCGGGGCGCACGCGGTGGCCACGGTGAAGTGCGAGGTCGCTTCTGGGGACCACCTGTCGTGGGTGGTGCGCAAGGAGACCGGTGATCCGGACCGGCCGCGCGTCCACTACACCCTGAGGTACGAGCTGGGGCGGCAGGGGCCGGGGCGCTACACCTACGAAGCGGATCTCAGCACCACCGCGCCTGGGTCCGAGCGATCCCTGATCGCCGTCCTGATGGACGACGCCACCCACCGCGAGGTGAAGGCGGGCAGGGATCCCGAGACCGCCTATGTGGACCTGCCCTCGCCCGTCCCCGTCGTGTCCAACTCGCTGCTGATCACCACACCCCGGTAGTGCACCGGCAGGAGAGGGCGGCCGCCGGGCCGGAACGCGCTTTACGGGACGCGTACCCGGCCGCGAGACTGGTACGGCACGCCGGGGGCGGTGCGGGGGAGAAGCGGGGGCGAACATGGCCGAGGAGCAGGGGAGTTGGGGCAGGCCGGTGCCGCTGGGGCAGGGCGGCGCGTCCGAGGCGGCCCACTTCGTCGCCGCTCCGCTGCTGGCGGGCGCCTGCATCGCCACCGTCGGCGTACTGGGCGCGGACGCCGAGAAGTTCCGCTGGCCCGGGCCGGCGATGCTGCTGCTCACCCTCGCCTTCGCCGCGCTCGTCGGCAGTGTGCAGTACGGCTTCCACGCCCGCCGCCACCTCTACTCCCCGGCGGACGTGGAGTCCTGGCACCCGCCGGACTCCTTCAGGCCCTCCGCCGAGTTGCTGCGCCGGGAGCAGCGCCGCCACTTCGGGGAGTGGCTGCGGCAGAGCCGCCGGGCGGCCCTGACCTACAACCTGGGGATCGCCCTGCTGGGCGCGGGCGGGGCGCTGGCCCTCGCGGCCCCCGAGGGCGCCTCGTTCTGGCACGCGGCGTGCCGATGGGCGGCGAGCGCCGTGCTGGCGGCCGGCGCCCTGGCGGAGCTGGAATGGACGCTGCGGGAGTGGTGGACGCGCAGGGCGCTGCTGCGCGCCGCCCGGGCCGGTGGGGGAGAGGCCGGCCGGGGAGGGGACAGGAG
>NZ_JAKMAY010000220.1:0-9860 GCF_022015835.1 Streptomyces sp. ICN903
GGGCGGCGTGGGCGGTGGAGGGCAGGTTGGTGCTCAGGGCCAGGGCGGCGGCCGCCCCGGTGACGGTCAGGAAGCGGCGGCGGCCCAGGTGGCGTGCGGCGGCTCTGAGTTCTGCGTCGGCGCTCGGTGAGTGCGTCATGCACATGATTGCAGCGTTCCGGGGCGGCGCCTCGGCGGCAACACGTTGGCGCGTACACGACGCTTTTATGGCGGGCGGGTGACGCGAACCGTGCGGCAGGACGCGTTCCGCTCCGCGCGGCCGGTGCGGAATACGGGCCGGGCGGCGCGGGGTTGGGCCGGTATGACCACCACGGAGACGGGGCCCGGAGCCCCTGTCGTACTGCGCTACACCGCTTTCTCATCCGACCCGGACGGCGGCAACCCGGCCGGAGTCGTCCTCGACGCGCGCGGCCTGGACGAGGCGCGGATGCTCGCGACCGCCGCCGAGGTCGGTTACTCGGAGACGGCCTTCCTCACTCCCCCGCCGGACGGGGACGGGGACGGGGGCCCGGGCGCGGCGCCGGGGCGCGGTTTCACCGTGCGGTACTTCAGCCCGGCCGCCGAGGTGCCCTTCTGCGGACACGCCACGGTGGCCGCCGCCGTCGCGCTCGCCGAGCGGATCGGGCCGGGCGAACTGGTCTTCGCCACCCCGGCCGGGACCGTGCCCGTCACGGTCACCGAGGACGGCGGCAGCCTGCGCGCCACGCTGACCAGCGTCGAGCCGTACGTGGCCGGCATCGGCGAGGACGACCTGGCCGAGGCACTGGCCGCGCTCGGCTGGCAGCCCGGCGAGCTGGACCCCTCCCTGCCCGCCCGTATCGCCTACGCCGGAGCCCGGCACCTGGTGCTCGCCGCCGCGACCCGCGAGCGTCTGGCCGCGCTGGACTACGACTTCGAGCGGCTGCGGGCGCTGATGCTGCGGCTGGACCTGACCACCCTCCAACTGGTGTGGCGCGAAGGGGACTCGGACGGCGGGACGGGCACGGTCTTCCACGTCCGCGACCCGTTCCCGGTCGGAGGCGTGGTGGAGGATCCCGCCACGGGGGCGGCCGCGGCGGCGCTGGGCGGGTATCTTCGCGCCCTGGGCCTGGTCACCGCGCCGGCGGTGATCACCCTCCACCAGGGGCATGACATGGGCCGGCCCGGACTGCTGGAGGTCGAGCTGCGCGAGGACGACCCGCGCGTGCGGGTGTCGGGAGCGGCGGCCCGCATCGGGTGAGGCGGGGAACCGAGGGAAGGGACGGACGGAGCATGAGCGAGCCGGGCGGACAGGCCGGGGCACCCGGCGCGGCGCAGGGCGTGCAGGGTGTGCAGGGCGTGCAGGGTGTGCAGGGCGCGCAGGGCGCGAACTTCGGCGCGTACCAGAGCGAGATCTACCTGAACGGCCTGGGCGGGCAGCTCCCGCCGTTCACCACCGACCTCACCGCCCTGGAGGCCTCGGCCCGCGAGCGGCTGGAGGACGGGCCGTTCTGGTACGTGGCCGGGGCGGCCGGGTCCGGCGCGACGGACCGCGCCAACCGGGAGGCGTTCGACCGGTGGCGGATCGTCCCGCGCATGCTGCGCGACGCGACGGCGCGCGACCTGGGCACCACCGTGCTGGGCACCGAGATGCCCGCGCCCGTGCTGCTGGCGCCCATCGGAGTGCAGTCGATCGTCCACCCCGACGGCGAACTCGCCACCGCCCGGGCCGCCGCCGCCCTGGGCGTGCCCATGATCCTGTCCACCGCCTCCTCCCACACCGTCGAGGAGGTCGCGCGGGCGAGCGGCGACGGGCCGCGCTGGTACCAGCTGTACTGGCCGAACGAGGACGAGGTCTGCGTCAGCATCCTCCGGCGGGCGAAGGCGGCGGGCTTCACCACACTCGTGGTCACCCTCGACACCTGGACCCTGGCCTGGCGCCCGCACGACCTGGACCTGTCCTACCTGCCGTTCATCCGGGGCGTGGGCACGGCGATCCCCTTCTCCGACCCGGCCTTCCGCGCGGGGCTGGCCAAGTCCCCGGAGGAGGACCCGATCTCGGCGGTGCTGCGCTGGGTGCCGATGTTCACCGGCACCGACAGATCCTGGGACCGGCTGCCGTTCCTGCGCGAGCACTGGGACGGCCCCATCGTCCTCAAGGGCGTCCAGCACCCGGACGACGCCCGGCGGGCGGCCGACGCCGGCATGGACGGCATCGTGGTCTCCAACCACGGCGGCCGGCAGGTGGACGGCGCGGTGGCCTCCCTGGACATGCTGCCGGAGATCGCCGAGGCGGTCGGCGACCGGATCGAGGTGCTGTTCGACTCCGGGGTGCGCACCGGCGCGGACGTCCTCAAGGCGCTGGCGCTGGGCGCCCGGGCGGTGCTGCTCGGCCGCCCGTACGCCTACGGCCTGGCGCACGGCGGTGAGGAGGGCGTGCGGCACGTGCTGCGCTCCCTGCTGGCCGACCTGGACCTGACGCTGGGCCTGTCCGGCCACCGCACGCCGGCGGAGCTGTCGCCGGAAGTGCTGCGGCACACCTGAGCCCGGCGCGCGCCCTCGTCGCGCCCGCGCCCGTGCCTCAGCCGGCGGGCGCGGCGGGGGTGACGGGCGCGGCCAGGGCGGCGGGCAGCTCGCTCAGGGAGCGGATGACGCGCACGCCCTCGGCGGGCGCCCCCTCCCGGCTGCCGCCCCAGCCGGTGTCCCCGCGGTCCAGCCAGTACGCGTGCAGGCCGGCATCCCGCGCCCCCACCGCGTCGACCGCGTGGTCGTTGCCGACGTAGGCCACCTCGTGCGGCTCCAGGCCCAGCAGGGCGCAGCCGGCCAGGAAGATGCCCGGCGCGGGCTTGGCCTCGCCGTGCTCCACCGAGCAGACCAGCGCCTGTCCGAAGTACCCCAGCAGGCCGATGGCCTCCAGCTTCTCGCGCTGGTGCGGCAGCGAGGAGTTGGAGACCGCGCCGAGGCGGTAGCGGGGCGCGAACTCGGCCAGGACGGCCGGGGCGCCGTCCATGGCCCTGCGGGCCGCGTCCCGGCATGCCGTGTAGCCGGCGAACCAGGCTCCGGCCTCCTCGTCCGGCATGTTCCGCGCGTCCGGCTGCCCGAGGCGGGCCAGGAACCGGCGCACCCGGGCCCGCCGGTGCTCGGCGAAGGTGATCTCACCGGCGGTGTAGCGGGCGTACTCGGCCCGGGTGACCTCCCTCCAGAGCCGGACGGCCGCGGCCGGCTCCGGGAAACGGTCCAGCAGGCCCTCGGTCCCAAGGTGGGCCAGCAGTCCGGCCTCGTCCGATCCCGAGTAGTCGAACAGCGTGTCGTCGATGTCGAACAGCACCCCGCGTACCGCCACCATGCCGCCCCTTCCCGCCCTCCCGTCCGGGCGTCCCGGCGGCCGCCCGGCCCCGCTGTGCCGCGAGCATGACACGCACCCCCGCACCGGCCAAGGGCGTTCTTCGGTCACTCTCCGGCGTACTCGCCGGGCCCCTCGGCCCGCTCCGCCTCCTCGGCCGCGTCCGAGTCGGCCTTCGTGCGGTGCACAGCGCCGTGCGGGTGCTCGGGCGGGGCGTAGAGGGAGTACAGCTTCAGCGGCTCCTCGCCGGTGTTGACCACGTTGTGCCAGGTCCCGGCCGGAACGAGGACCACCCAGTCGTCGACGACCTCGCGGTCGAAGGACATCCGGTCCCGCTCCGGCCCCATCAGCACCCGGCCCCGCCCGGCCTCCACCCGCAGGAACTGGTCGCGGTCGATGTGCATCTCCAGTCCGATCTCGCCGCCCGGCTCGATGCTCATCAGCGTCAGCTGGAGGGTGGTGCCGGTCCACAGGGTGGTGCGGAAGCGGTCGTTGGTCAGGGTCGCCTGCTCGATGTCCAGCGCGTGGGGGCGCGGCCCGTGGTCCCTGAACGCCTCGGAGCTCATGGGAGCTACTCCTTCCGTCGCGTACCGGCATTATCGGCGGTGACCGGCGCCGGGACGGGGACCGCCGGTCCGACGCGCACGGCGGCGGCGCGGACGCGTACCCGGAAACGCACCCGGGCCGTCAGGCCATCAGCTCCTTGAGCTCGCCGGTCTCCAGCACGATCCCCACCGGGTCCGGCAGCCGCAGCTCCTCGCCGAGACCGGCCGTGGTGTGCACGTCCCGGTAGCGGCCCTTCTCCGGGTTGGAGTGCACGACCAGCTCATGGCGTTCGCGGTCCACCAGCAGGTACACCGGGATGCCCGCCGCCGCGTACCCGTCGGGCTTCTCGGTACGGTCCCTGCCGGGCCGGGCGGAGGTGACCTCCACGGCCATCAGCACACCGGCGGGGTCCGACCACTCGCCGCGCCCGGCGAAGTACCGCTTCGGGGCCAGCACCCCGTCCGGCCGGGCCCGGCCACTGCCGTACCTCTCCACGACGAGCCCCTGCTCCGGGTAGAGGCGCAGCTCGGGTCGCTGTGCCATACAGCGCTCCAGCAGCCACATGACGATCTCTCCGTGATCCCCGTCCGGCACCGGCTTGACCCTCAGCTCTCCACGTACGAACTCCAGCTTCACCGTCTGCGGGGCGGCGGCTTCGAGCTGCTCGAACTCCTCGACGCTCATCTGCGCGGAGCCGTTCGTCTGTGCGGACCGATCGATGGCCATGGTCATCACGGTTCTCCCTTCGCCTCCACGGTAGCGGCGGCGCCCCTCCCGTGCGCCCGCCGTTACCGTGCGCACGGTAACGGCGGGCGCGCGGGGCGGACGGCGCGGAGGGCTGAGCGTCAGCCGAAGGAGTGAAAAGGAGTGAAGGGGGAGTCCGGCGCGAGGACGGCAGCGAAGACCGGCCAAGACTGCCCGGATCCGGTAGTGATCCCGGCGCCGTACGGCGGGGATGATCTTCCCGTCGACAACACGGACCACGGAGGCACACACCGATGAGATCCACCCGCGCCACCCTGCTCGTCGCGGCCGCCGCCCTGACACCGGCCCTGCTCCTCAGCACCCCGGCGTTGGCGGCGGACCCGGCGGCCGCACCGGCGACCGCGACGGCCACGACTGCCGCGTCCGACAAGCCGGTGGACGAGATGTCGGAGGAGGAGCTCCGCACGGCGATCCTGCGGATCCTGGCGGACGAGGACTCCGGCCGAGGAGTCGTCCGGGAGGCCAACGAGGCCCTCGACGGCACCGTGGAGGACATGCGGGAGTTCCTGGAGACCGGCTACCGCCTCGCCCAGGCCGAGGACGACCGCGTCGCCATCTTCCGCCTCCTGCACCAGGCACAGCAGAACGGCGACAAAGCCGTCATCCGCGAAATCAACGAAACCCTCGACGACGGCAGCCCCGAAGCCCTGCGCGCCTTCCTGGAGACCGGCTACCGCCTCGCCCAGGCCGAGGACGACCGCGTCGCCGTCGCCCGCATCCTGGCGGACCCGACCATCAGCGACGCGCTGCGCGAGGCCGCCGAGGAGGTCATCGACGGCACCCCGGAGGAGCTGCGGTACTTCCTGGAGACCGGGCGGTACGAGGTGGACGCCTGAGCCCGCGCCCCGGCCGGCACCGCATCTGACGGGCCGTCCCGCCCCCGTGTTCCCGAGCGGGGGCGGGACGGGCGCAGAGCACGGCCGGCCGTCAGCTCCTCCCCGTCCCTCCCGCCGCCGGAGCCGGGCATGACGCCGCTCACGACGGGACATCCTTCACTCACACACAGGAGACGGGGCTGCACACATGGACAATCCCTTACCCGCGAAGGTCGCCGTCGTCGGCGGCACACGCGGCATCGGTGCCGCGATCACTTCCACGTTCGTGACCGCCGGGGCGGACGTCCTCCTGACCGGGCGCAGCGTTCCGGAGCACGTGCTGGAGAGCTTCAGGGAAACCGGGCGCCGCACCGGACAGACCGTGGAGGGGCTGGCTCTCGACGTCACCGAACGCGAATTCGCGCACCGGCTTGCCGAGTCCGCCCGGACATCGCTCGGTGGCCTGGACGTACTGTGCCTCAACGCCGGCGTCTTCCCCAACAGACCGCTGGCGGACATGACCCACGCCGACGTACGCGAGGTCTTCGCCACCAACGTGGAGAGCCAGATACTCGCCGTCGCGGCATGCGTGCCGCTGCTGCGGGAGTCGGGACGCGGCCGGATCGTGCTGACGTCCTCGATCACGGGCCCGCTCACGGGCTTTCCGGGCTGGAGCCACTACGGCGCCAGCAAGGCCGCACAGCTGGGTTTCATGCGTACGGCCGCGCTGGAACTCGCCCCGTACGGCATCACCGTGAACGCGGTGGCTCCCGGCAACGTGATGACCGAGGGGCTTGAGGAGTTGGGTGAGGCCTACCTCGCCCAGATGGCAGCGACCGTTCCCCTGGGCCGCCTCGCCCGGCCGCAGGAGATCGCCGATGCGGTGGAGTTCCTCGCCGGCGAACGGGCGTCGTTCATCACTGGACAGGTCATCACCGTCGACGGCGGCCAGACCCTGCCCGAGTCACCGGAAGCGGTCCTGCCGACCGGTACCGGTACGGGCGCCCCCTCCTGACCCGAGGCTCCTCGGCCGGGCCGAAGTACCTCGTTCCCCACTCCCCGCCCGGAGCCGCCGGGAGTGTCAGTGCCCCCTGCGACACTCCCCGCGGCGGCTCCGCCCGGGCGCCGCCGGAGCGAGGGAGTCGTATGACCGAGGTAGTGCTGTTCCACCACACGCACGGACTGACGTCCGGGGTGCGGGAGTTCGCGCGGGAGCTGGAGGGCGCCGGGCACACCGTCCACCTGCCGGACCTGTACGAGGGGCGGGTCTTCGCCGACATGGCGGAGGGCGCGGCGTACGCGCAGGAGACCGGTTTCGGCACGATCACCGAGCGCGGCCGGGCCGCCGCCGAGGACCTGCCCGGCGAGGTGGTCTACGCGGGGTTCTCCCTCGGCGTACTGCCCGCGCAGATGCTGGCCCAGACGCGCCCCGGCGCGAAGGGCGCGCTGCTGTTCCACGCCTGCGTCCCGGTCTCCGAGTTCGGCGGCGAGTGGCCGAGGGGGCTGCCGGTGCAGGTGCACGGCATGGAGGCCGACGAGTTCTTCGCCGGGGAGGGCGACCTGGAGGCGGCCCTCGCCCTGGCCCGTGCGGCCGACGACGCGGAGGTCTTCCTCTACCCCGGCGACCGGCACCTGTTCGCGGACGGCAGCCTGCCGTCCTACGACCGGGAGACTGCCGGGCTGCTCACGGAGCGCGTGCTGAAGTTCCTCGACCGCGTCGGGTAGCCCCGTGCGGCGGCCGGCGGTGGGGCGAAGCTGCCGTGCCGTAGGCGCGGGACCGGCTCGCGGGGCTCTCGGCGTGCTCACGGACACGCATCCGTACCGCCGCCCGCGCGGTTTCACCGCCGCACGCCGGCCGGCAGCGTTCACTCCGTAGGTGTGCCCACCCGCAGCCGGTTGCCGTCAGGATCACGCAACTCGACCTCGCGGGCCCACGGGGCGTCCTCCGCCTGGACACCGAACTCGTCCGCGACGGCGTCGACGTCATGGACGCGGAAGTACACCAACGTATCGGGGCGGGCGTCGCCTCTGTGCTCCGACAGGAACAGCCTCATCCGGCCGCGGGCCACCTCGACGAACGCGGGGAGCCCCGGTTCGAAGCGATGCTCCCACTGCCGGGTGAAGCCCAGCCGGCCGTACCACGCCACCGCCGCGGCGGCGTCCTCGACGTGAAGAATCGGGATGGCTTCCTCGTCCATGCGGCCCATCGTCCCAGACCACCCGACAGCGCGAACGCCGCCCGACGCGGCACCCGTGCTTCGGCTCGGGCACGGCCTGCCGGCGCAGGCCAGGGGCCGGAAACGACACCGGCGTCCGGCAGCGGCTGTGGGAGCGGCGGGTAGGAGCGGTCGGCGGCAGACGAGCCGTGCTGTACGCCGGGTTCTGTCTCCGGTGGGCCTCGCGGCCCACCGGGAGGCGGCCATCCATCTGGGACCGGTGTCGCCACCGGCCTCGTGCGGTCTACCCGCGGACTCGGGCGGGCCGCCCTCGGACATCCGCGCAGGGCCGTCTCGCGACGGCCCCTCTTGACCTTGCTCCGGGTGGGGTTTACCGAGCCGCCCAGGTCACCCTGGGCGCTGGTGGTCTCTTACACCACCGTTTCACCCTTACCGGGGGCGGTGAGGCCCCCGGCGGTCTGTTTTCTGTGGCACTTTCCCGCGGGTCACCCCGGGTGGGCGTTACCCACCACCCTGCCCTGTGGAGCCCGGACGTTCCTCGACGTTCACCCCGTAAGGGTTCGCGCCGCGACCGCCCGCACGACTCGTCTGCCGTACCGCCCATGCTATCCCGCCGCCGTACGCGGCGCGGACCGCGCCTTGACCATGCCGCGACGTCAAGGTGTTCACTCGCGCCATGAGGATCGGCGAGCCGGCCGCGCGGGCGCGGGCGCTGCGGCTGTATGCCGAGGACCCGCGGGCGGCGGTGGCCGCGCTGCGGGCGGGAGCGGGGACGGGTCTTCGGTAGGCGCCCGGGCCGTCGCACCGGCGCGTCACACCGACCGCGTCTCGCCGCTGCGGTCGGCGTAGGCGTCGAGGAGGCGTCCCTCCAGCGCCGCCAGGACGCGTCCGTTCAGGTCGTGCACCTGCGCGGCGTCCGCCGGGCCGACGGAGGAGTCCATGGTGGCCATGATCAGCCCCGCCGCCCGCCGGACCTCGGCCGCGTCCGCCCCGCCGCCCTCCCCGCCCTCCTCGTGTACCGCCGCGGCCAGGTCGCGGAGCATGCGCAGCAGGGCGGCGAGCACAGTGGGTTCGCCCGACGAGTAGCGCCTGAGCTGCCCGCAGGCCAGGTCGAGGTAGTAGCGCAGGTCCCGGTCCGGCACGACCACCCGCACGGTGCCGTCGTCGTCCTCGTGCGGGATGTCCCCCAGCCGGCGGCCCGCGAGCCGCACCAGCAGGTCGGCCATGTGGCCGACGGCGGTGCACGCGGTGACGGGGTCGTTGATCCCCGGGGACATCGCCTTGACCGCGATGTCCTCGAGCTGCCGGAAACCGAAGGCGACGTCCTGGTCGGGGGTCCGCTCGAAGCCGGTCTTCAGGGCCGCCTCGATCTCCTCGGCGGTGCCGTCGGCCCCGGGGTCGGGGATCCCGCCGGCGGGGTCGCGTGCCCATACCACCGCGATCGGGTTCCCGGCCACGATCAGATCGCCGGGCCGGACGCCGACCCGGACGAAGGTGTCGGCGCGGCGCGCGCACGCCACCAGCGCCCGTGCGTCGGTCAGCCGCAGGAAGCCGCTGCGGCGGGCGCGTACCACCGCGCCGCGTGCCGGTTCCGGGTCCGGGGCGTGTGGGGAGGGGGCGTCGCGGGCGGGATGGCGTCCGCGGATCGCGTCGCTGGTCTCCCGGTGGGTGTCGAGCATCATGGAGTCCACCCGCAGTCTGCGGATGATGTGGTTGAGGAAGCCGAGCACGGCCGCCAGCGAGGCTACGCCGAGTACGGAGGCGAGGACCAGGGACACCACCGGCAGCGACTCCCCCGACCTCATGAAGGCCAGGGTGGCCAGCGCGAACACCAGGGTCGTGAGCAGTACCGTCAGAACGGCCTTGAGCACCGGGTCGTGGGCGTAGCGCCGCAGCAGCCTCGGGGAGAACTGCTGGGAGGCCAGTTGCAGCGTGACCACGGTGACGCTGAGGGACAGGGTCGCCACCGTGACCGAGGAGGTGGCCACCACCTGGAGCATGGAGGAGGCCGACTCGTGACCGCCCGGCCAGAGGTTGGCCGGACCGGTTCCGGGCCGGGGCCGGAACTGCTCCAGGAGGATCGCGGCGGTCAGGGCGACGGCGCCGCCCGCGGTCGGCCACACCCACAGTGGCGGCCGGGAGGACACCGAGCGGGACTTCCGGTTGAGTTGGAAGGGCTTCACGCCGCGCCGGGTACCGCACCGGCCGGATCCGATGCCCCGGCCGGGCGGCGGGGTGGTGGGCGACCGGGTGGGA